>NZ_RZSW01000127.1:0-12948 GCF_003997375.1 Mesorhizobium sp. M5C.F.Ca.IN.020.29.1.1
GCCACCGCTCGTACATCTGCGGGAAACTTGCCTGGTTCATTGCGTAACTGGGCAAGGTCATGATTGTCCTCCCTCAAATCTCCATCCGGCCATTGTGAGCCTTCTCCCGCGCTCCTTCGGCGAGCGCGATTCCAACGAAGCAAGAAAGTTGCAGTCGTTTCGGAGAAAAAGGAAATGCCAATATTTGATCGCGCCGATGCAAGGCTGTCATCGGGAAAGGGCGATCCATGGAGATACACGAAATCCGCTACTTCCGGGTAGCGTCGCTGCTGCGTGACCCAGCCGGCGCTGACCCGCGCTATCCAGAAACTCGAGGCCGAGCTTGGAGGCATCCCTTCCACCGTGAGCATA
Organism: Mesorhizobium sp. M5C.F.Ca.IN.020.29.1.1; assembly: GCF_003997375.1. Lineage (NCBI taxonomy): Bacteria > Pseudomonadati > Pseudomonadota > Alphaproteobacteria > Hyphomicrobiales > Phyllobacteriaceae > Mesorhizobium > Mesorhizobium sp. M5C.F.Ca.IN.020.29.1.1. The sequence goes on from NZ_RZSW01000127.1 coordinate 352, forward strand.
GCCATGTCCATCTCACCGAGTTTGCGCGTCTCATGCAGCCACATTGCCCAAATGCGCAGCGATTGAGTGTCGGTAGTCCTGGATAGGGTCGGTACCGGTCCGAGGACCACCAGGGCGGCAGAACGCATCTAAAATCAGCTTCAGCAACAAACGCCTAGCCTGGCCAATCGAAGCTCTGGGCAGCTCGGACCATTGCCGCCGTCGCCGGGCTATAGGGCCGGCCCGGAACGCTAGCCAGGGACACGGTGCGTGCCACCGCGGGTTCGATCAGCGGACGCTGCAGAAGTTCAGGCGATGTCACCGAATATTCAGGCATGAAGGCGAAGCCGATCCGCGCCAGCACCATTGATTGGATCCAATCCTCGCGCTCGGAACGAAAGCGGGCATAAAGGCTGACGTTTCTTTCCCGGCACACACCCATCACCAGGTCCCGCATTTCGCAGGACAGACGGTCGACATAGGGTTCTTGAGAGAGATCGACCAACTTGATTGCATTGAGGCTCGCAAGCCGGTGATCCGGCGCGAATACGACGACGTAGCGCTCACTGTAGAGATCATGGACGCGGAAAGCCGCTCCCAGTCCCTCCAGCGGATTGAGGACGGCCAGATCGAGATCGCCTTGCTCAAGCCTGTTTTTCAGTTCCTGAACGCTCGCCTCGCTGACTTCAAGCTCGACGCCATGATAGTCGCGCTGGAACTTTGCCAGGAACCGGGCGAGCTTCACATGGCCGATGGTCGACATGACGCCGAGGCGGATCGGCACCTGGTTGAGCAGCCTGAAATTGTCGGCAAGCGTCCTGGTTGCGTGGGCCTCCTGCATGATCTGCTGAAGATGCGGCAGAATGGAGCGCCCGAACTCACTCAGGAGGACGCGCTTTCCCTCGCGGTGGAACAAGGGCGCGCCAAGCTCATCCTCGAGCGTCTTAACCGCTTTGGTGAGCGCCGGCTGAGACACATTGCAATCGGTGGCTGCCTTGGTGAAATTCAGCATCTTCGCGGCAGCAAGCACGTAGCGGACCTGAAACATCTCCATGGCGAGCCCTCCCGAGGCGGTTCCACGAAACGACATTGTAGCCCTTTCATCGATAACTGTCGGCTATCGATCGATAGAAAAAATGTCGTTCACTTTCGCCCGCCGCTGCATTCAACTCCTGTGGTTACTGTTCATAGGAGGAGATCTGGAAATGACTGTCTACATGGTGGAACGCGACCTCAAGGGCATCAGCATGGAAGCTCTGGGAGATGCGCAGAAGGCGGCGATCAGCCAGGCCGCCGAGATGACGTCCAAGGGCACCGACATCAGCTATCTGCGCTCGACCTTCGCACCGGAGGACGGGCGCTGCATGTGCCTGTTTGATGCTGTCTCCGATACCGACGTGAAGCGTCTAAACGACGATGCAGGCCTGCCCTACCACAGAATCGTGCCGGCGCTCGATCTTACGCCATAAGGCCAGCACGACCGGGCTCGTGATGACCATCCGGGCCCGGTGTTCTTGCGGATAATGCGCAGCGCGCCAGGCTGATCATTTGGAACTACGGAAAGACCAAGACGTTCGTGCATACTGCATCCGCTAGCCACTGGTTGGACACTTGTTGTTCCCAGGAGTCGGAGGCGTACCATGTTTGTCAATTCGGGCATCATCCCTCTGCCTCACCCACTTGAGCGTCGTGTGGATACTCTTGCGCAGTCGTTCATGCGCCAGCGGCTCGGATCTCAGATGGACTTCTCGACCCCGGAAGGCGAGCCGGCGCTGTTACCGCCCACCTCGATATCCTGGCGTATTTTCAAGAACCCTGTTGCGCTCTTCATCGGCGGGGTTACTGCGGTGCTGCTCGAATTGGCGGAGCCGCGGGTTCGCGACGCCATTTGGCAGCACAGCACATTCCGCTCGCACGCGCTCCGACGATTACAGCGTACGGGCCTCGCTGCCTTGGTTACGGTCTACGGCCCTCGAACCAAGGCTAAGGCCATGATTGAAGGTGTGGTCAGGATGCATGGGCGCGTTTCAGGTCGAACCAGCGAAGGTGAGCCATACCACGCCACCGACCCGGAGTTGCTGGACTGGGTGCAAGCTACGGCCGGGTTTGGTTTCATGGAGGCGTATCACGTCTATGTGCATCGTCTGCATTTTTTCGAACGGGACGTGATGTTTGCTGAGGCTCGCCCCGTCGCACTTCTCTATGGTGCGGCCGGCTCGCCCACGTCACAGGCCGAGCTTTACGCGCTGTTCGACGCGATGAGGCAAAGACTCGTCGCGTCGCCGATCGTCTTGGAATTCCTGGAGATCATGGAAGACGTTCCCGCCTTGCCGGGAGTGGCTCAACCGCTTCAGCGGCCATTTCTGAAGGCGGCCGTCGAGATCCTACCGCGCTGGGTGCGCAAGCGCTTGGCACTCGGCGACCGCTGGACCCTGACGCCGTGGGAGCGTGCTTTTGTGAAGACTACGGCGGCAATCTGCGAGAGCATCGTGCTTCCTTCATCCCCGGCCGTTCAATCGTGCCGTCGCCTCGGCCTTTCCGAGAGCTATCTCTATCGCCGCCGTTGATTCAGGCTTGCCAACATTGATGGGGCCGCGCCACGGGTAGGAGACTAAAATTTTCAATACTGAGTGACCAGGACGGTTTGCCTGCGACCTCCGTGCGCCGGGAAGCGGACCCCCCGGCATCTCGCCCAAAGGTGCGCAGCGGTCTTGGGACAACCGACATGCACAAAATCAAGCCTGAGCCAGCGGATACTGTTCCTTCAGCGTCTTCAGCACCTGATCGCCGGGCATCGGCGCGCCGAACATGAAGCTCTGCACATATTCGCAGCCCATCTGGCGCAGTTCGAGCGCATCGCTTTCATCCGAAATGCCCTCGGCCACGACCGAAAGGCCGAGTTCATGCGCCATGTTGACCATGGATTTGAGCAGCACCGCGCGCTTCGGCGTCGCGTCGTCGACAAAGCTCTTGTCGATTTTGATCGTGTCGAAGGGAAAGCGCGTCAGATAGGCCAGCGAGGAATAGCCGGTGCCGAAATCGTCCAGCGACAGGCCGATGCCAAGCTTCTTCAGCTTGTTCAGCACATGAGCTGTCTGCTCGGGATTGTCCATCACCAGCGATTCGGTGAGTTCGAGCCGGAAGCAGCGCGGCTTCAGGTTGGCCCGGGCGATCACCGAGCGGACGTCGCTGACCAGATCGCGGCGGATGAGCTGACGGCTGGACAGGTTGACCGAAACCGACAGCGGCGCGTCGCCGATCTGCTTTTGCCATCCCGCCAGATCTTCGGCGGCCTGCTGCATAGCGAACAGGCCAAGCTGCACGATCAAGCCGCAGCTCTCGGCGACCGGGATGAAATCGCCCGGCGGGATCATGCCGCGGCGCGGATGGTCCCAGCGCAAAAGCGCCTCGAAGCCGGCAACACTGCCGTCTTCCAGCCGCACGATGGGCTGGTAGGCGAGTGTGAATTCGCGCCGTTCGATGGCGCGGCGCAGGTCGGACTCGAACTGCAGCCGGTCGGTGCCGACGGTCCGGAAGGCGGGGCGGAACGGCTCGATCCTGTCGCCGCCAAAACGTTTGGCCTGGTGCATGGCAAGCTCGGCGTCCTTGACCATGTCCTCGGCCGAACTCTGCGCCGACGTCCAGGTGACCAGCCCGATCGAGGCGGTCAGCACGATCTCGCGCTTGGCAAAGGTGATCGGATTGTTGATCGCATGCTTGATGGCGTCGGCAACGGCTGCGATGCGGGCCGGGTCCTGTTCGGAAAGCAGCATCAGCGCGAACTGGTCGCCGGCAAAACGCGACAGCGAATCCTTCGGCTTGAGCAACCGGTGCAGCCGGCGCGCAACGGTCAGCAGGATGGTATCGCCGGCCGAGATGCCGAGCCCGTCATTGACCTGCTTGAACCGGTCGATGTCGATGACGAAGACGGTCGGACGCACTTTCTCTTCCGTGCGCGCGATCGAAATGATCGCCTCCAGCCGATTCATCAGCAATTCCCGGTTCGGCAGGCCAGTCAGATTGTCATGCACGGCATCGTGCAGCAGCCTCTCCTCGGACTTTTTCTGCTCCGTCACGTCTACCATGGTGCCGACGCAGCGGATGACCTCGCCGTCCGATCCGATCACCGGCCGTGCGCGCAGCGAAAACCAGTGATAGTGCCCGTCGGCGCCGCGCAGGCGGAAATTCTGCGACACCCGGCCGCGCCGGTGTTCGAGCACCACGTCGAGCGTGGTACGGAACGTGTCGCGGTCGTCGGCATGAAGTACCGGCAGCCAGTTACGAGCAGCTCCGCCCAGGCTGTCGGGCGCAAGTCCAAGCTGGATGCTGACATCCGGCCTGGTGACGACGCGGTCGCGCATCACGTCCCAGTCCCACACCGTGTCGCCCGATCCGGCGACGGCCAGCGCCTGCCGTTCGAGATCGGAGAACAGGCCCTGATGTAGTACGCCGCCGGCAAAGGCGTGCTGCATGACGGTGAAGCCGATCAGCAGGATGATGAGGATCAGCCCGCCGCCCAGTGCCGGCTGGGCGATGTCGTTGTCGAGCATGCCGGTGATCGCCATCCACGACCCGCATAGCCACAACAGGACCATGACCCAACTGGGCACCAGCATGATGGCACGGTCGTAGCCGCGTATGCCGAGGAAGATGATCAGGCCGAGGCCGGTCAGCGCGGTGGCGGCGAAGGACAGCCTGGCGATGCCGGCGGCGACCGCCGGATCGACGATCGCAACGCCAGCGATCAGCAGCAGCCCCAGAATCCAGACCAGCGCGCCGTAACTGAAATGGCCGTGCCATCGGTTGAGGTTGAGATAGGCGAACAGGAACACCACGAAGGTCGCCGCAAGCGCCACCTCCGTTCCGGCTCGCCACATCTGCTCGTTGCCGGGCGATATTTCCAGCACCTTGTTGAGAAAGCCGAAATCGATGCAGATATAGGCGAGCACCGCCCAGGCGAGTGCTGCGGTTGCCGGGAACATCGAGGTCCCCTTGACCACGAAAAGGATGGTCAGGAACAGCGCCAGAAGGCCGGCGATGCCGATGACGATGCCGCGAAACAGCGTGTAGGAATTGACCGAGTCCTTGTAGGATTCCGGATCCCATAGATATACCTGCGGCAGTTTGGGCGAGGCAAGTTCGGCAATAAAGGTGATCACCGTTCCGGGGTTCAGCGTCACCCGGAACACATCGGCGTCGGGGCTGCTCTGGCGGTCAAGCGCGAAGCCCTCGCTGGGCGTGATCGCGGCAATGCGGGTCGAGCCGAGATCCGGCCAGAAGATGCCGGAATTCACCAGCCGGAAATGCGGTGCGACAATCAGCCTGTCGAGCTGCTGGTCGGTGGTGTTGGCAAGCGCGAACACCGCCCAGTCGCCGGACGAGCGCGCATCATTGGCCTCGACCTCGATGCGCCGCACGATGCCGTCCGGGCCTGGAGCGGTCGACACCTGAAAGTTCTCGCCCTGGTTGCGGTAGATTTCGACGGCGCCCGAAAGGTCGAGCGCCACGTCGTCGCGGGCGATCTTGATCGGCTCGACGGCGAAGGCCGAGGACGCCGCGCAGAGCACGACGATTGCCGTCAGCACAAAGGCGAACAACGACCCGATTCGCAGGAAATTCGTCAAAATTAGTCCTTCGTTCCCGCGCCCGGCGGATCGTCTTCGATCCGGGCGTAGAGGTAGTGGTCCTGCCAGATGCCATTGATCCTGAGATAGGATCGCAGAAGTCCTTCGCGCCGGAATCCGGCTTTTTCAAGCACGCGGATCGACCGGGCATTGTCGGGAATACAGGCAGCTTCGATCCGGTGCAACCTCAGCGTATCGAAGGCGAAGCGCGTCACGACCTTGACCGCGTCGGTCATCAGACCACGGCCGCTGTAGCGCTCGCCGATCCAGTAGCCGATATGGCCGCTTTGCGCGACGCCGTGGCGGATGTTGCCGAGGGTGATGCCTCCGACAAGCTTGCCGCTGCCTTTCTCGAAGATGAAGAAGGCTATCGCCGTTCCCTGCGCATAGTCTTCGCGATAGCGGCTGAGGCGATGCCGCCAGGCCGTGCGGTCGAGCTCGTCGGGGTTCCACCGCGGCTCCCACGGCTCCAGGAAGGCGCGGCTTTCTCCGCGCAGCACCGACCATTCGCGATAGTCGTTGGTCAGCGGGACGCGCAGCGTGACCCGGTCACCCTTCAGTGCCGGCAGGTCACGGCGAAAGAAAGGGAGCGCGAACATGACGCTTTGATGGACTTTAGCCGGCGAGCTTTCGGGCCGTGGTCTGCGTGCCCGAAAGCGATTCGAGGACCGCCTCATAGGGAGCGAGCGTACCCACCGGTCCGACGGCAGTCAGCGTCGGCTTGGTCGAAAACAGCCGTGACGACAGGTCCGTCAGGCGCTCGACCGTCAGCGCCGACAGCCGTTCCATCAGCTCTTCCTTGGCGATCGGCCGGCCGAACAGCAGCATTTGCCGGGCGATCTGCGAGGCGCGGCTGGCCGGGCTTTCGGCGGACATGATCAGGCCTGCACGGTACTGGGCACGTGCCCGGTCGAGTTCCTCCTGCAGGATGTTCTCGCCGACCTTCTGCAACTCGTCGATGACCACCGGCACCAGCTCGGCGATGTCGCTCTGCCCGGTCGCGGCATGGACGCCGAATATGCCGGTATCGGAAAAACCCCAGTGGAAGGCATAGACCGAATAGCACAGCCCGCGCTTTTCGCGGACCTCCTGGAAAAGACGCGACGACATGCCGCCGCCAAGGATCATCGACAGGACCTGCGAGGCGTAGAAGTCGCGTACATGATAGGCGCGGCCCTCGAACCCCAGCACGATCTGCGCGTCCATCAGGTCGCGGTCCTCGCGGAAATCGCCGCCGACATATTGCGCAAATTGCGGCATCGTGTTGTCGGACTTGCTGCGGAAACCGCCAAGGTGCTTCTCGACCTCGCGCACGAAATTGTCGTGCTTGATGTCGCCGGCGGCGACGACCACCATGCGCTCGGCGCCATATTGCCGTTCGATGAATTTGTGCAATTGCTTCGAGGTGAAGGATTTGACGGTTTCCGGCGTGCCGAGGATTGAGCGGCCGATCGTCTGGTGGCGAAAAGCCGTCTCGGTGAAGCGGTCGAAGACGATGTCGTCGGGCGTATCGTGAGCGGCGCCGATCTCCTGCAGGATCACATGCTGCTCGCGCTCCAACTCCTGCGGGTCGAACTCGGATTCCTGCAAGATGTCGGAGAGGATATCGACGGCCAGGGGCACGTCGTCGCTCAGCACCCTGGCATAATAGGAGGTGGTCTCGACACTGGTAGCGGCATTGATCTCGCCGCCGACATCCTCGATTTCCGAGGCGATCTCGAAGGCGCTTCGCCTTCTGGTTCCCTTGAACGCCATATGTTCAAGCAAGTGGGCCATTCCGTGCTCTTCGCTACGCTCGTTGCGGGCGCCTGATTTGAGCCAGGCACCAAGAGCGACGGATTCGAGGCTTGGAAGGGTTTCGGTGGCGACTGTCAGGCCGTTCGACAGACGGCTTACCTCAACACCCATATAGCTGATACTCCCTAACTTGCCGCCCGCGTGTGGCGGCTAACATAATCTTCCACCATTTTCAGGTCGGATGGAAGTACCGTGTATTTTTCCTCTGATGTCATCAACCCGCCTAGCCATGCGGGCAGGGTCGGCGACACGCCGCTGGCGGCTTCGACGGCGGCCGGGAACTTTGCCGGATGGGCGGTGCCCAGCACCACCATCGGCACGGCAGTGGTGGCCTTCGCAGCCGCAACATGCATGGCTGCGGCCGTATGCGGGTCGAGCAGATAGTTGCTGGCTGCGAGCGTCGAGCGGATCGCGGCGGCAACTTCGTCCATGGTCGAGCGGCCGGCGTCGAATTCGGAGCGGATCCTGGCGATCTCGCCCGCTTCGATGGTGAAGGCGCCGGACTGCTTGAGGCCGCTCATGTAGCGCCGCACGGTCGAGGCGTCGCGGCCGGCCGCCTCGAACAGCAAGCGCTCGAAATTCGAAGAAACCTGGATGTCCATAGACGGCGACGTGGTCGAAAAGACGCCTTTCGTGCGATATTCGCCGCTCGACAGCGTGCGCGCCAGAATGTCGTTGTCGTTGGTTGCGATGATCAGCCGCTCGATCGGCAGCCCCATCTTCTTGGCGGCGTAGCCGGCGAAGATATCGCCGAAATTGCCGGTCGGCACGGTGAACGAAACCGGCCGGTCGGGCGCGCCGAGCGACAGCGCTGATGAGAAGTAGTAGACGATCTGGACCATGATGCGGGCCCAGTTGATCGAATTGACCCCGGACAGCGACACCCGGTCGCGAAAACCGTGATCGTTGAACATATCCTTCACCAGCCCCTGGCAATCGTCGAAATTGCCTTCGACCGCCAGTGCATGGACATTTGCGGCGATGGACGTCGTCATTTGCCGCTGCTGCACCGGCGAGACCCGGCCGTGCGGGAAAAGGACGAAGATGTCGGTACGATTGCGCCCGGCGAAGGCATCGATGGCGGCCCCGCCGGTATCGCCGGACGTGGCGCCGACAATGGTGGCGCGCTGGCCCCGTTCGGCAAGAACATGGTCCATCAGCCGGGCGAGAAGCTGCATGGCCACGTCCTTGAAGGCAAGCGTCGGGCCATGGAAGAGTTCCAGAACGAACATGTTCGAGCCGGTCTGCACCAGCGGGCAGACCGCCTCGTGACGGAACGTCGCATAAGCTTCGCGCACCAGGCGTTCGAACACCTGCATCGCGATCTCGCCGCCGACAAACGGCGACAGCACGCGGATGGCGAGGTCGGGATAGGCAAGGCCGCGCATGGCGCGGATCTCTGCCGCCGAAAACTGCGGCCAGGTATCAGGCACATAAAGACCGCCATCGCGCGCCAAGCCCGCCAGCACCGCGTCGGAAAATCCAAGCACGGGCGCTTCCCCGCGGGTACTCACATATTGCATCGTCATGTTCCATTGCTGCCGAGCGGTCCGTCCGCGGCAAAGTGGTTAATTTCCGTACTTGCTCAGTCGCATTTTTGCCGCGCGGTTGATATACGTCACCCGCTTTGCGAGAGGGAAGTGCAGTTCATGGCGTTTCATACATTTAACGGTCGTTTTGTCGCGGGTCTGGCGCTCACCGGCTTTATGCTTACCGCCGCCGGCTGCCAATCAGGCGGCAGTAGCATGCTGGGCTTCGGAAAGAAGGACACGACGCCGCCACCGCCGCCGGACCCCAAGGTTCTCGCCAGCCAATTGCTGGCCTATTGTCCGAAAGTGACGCTGCGCGACGGCACCGCCTTCTTCAACACCTATGCCAAGGGCGGTCAAAAGCCCAAGAAACAAGCCGCCGCCGAGGATGCAGAAGCTGCTGCGCTTGAAGTGAGCAGCGACCAGCAGGACGATTCCGCGAAGATCATCTATCAGGCTTCGATCACCGATGTGACCCGCGACTGCAACCGTGCCAACGGCTCGCTGACGATGAAGATCGCCGTCGCCGGCAAGGTCGTTCCGGGACCGATGTTCAGCCCGGGCACCATCACCATGCCGATCCGTATCGCTGTGATGCACGGCACCGAGGTCCTTTACTCGCAGCTTCACCAACATCAGGTCCAGGTTACCAATCCCTCGAGTGCCACCCAGTTCGTCTTCACCGATTCGAACGTTGTCGTTCCCGAGCCGACCGCGAAGGATTATCAGGCGTTCGCCGGCTATGACGAAGGCCCGCCGAAGAAGACCGACAAGAAGATTGCCGCGGCCGAATAGCGGCGGCGTTGGAGCCGCCTACGTCGGAGGCGCATGCATCACGCATCGGCCGACCATTCCGACAGGGCGGCGATCACGCTTTTCAGCTCCGCCCAGCGGCGGATGACCGTTTCGGCGCCGGCCTCGGTCAGCGCGTCGGCATGTCCGGGATAGCTGTGCGCCGCTCCGGTGAAGCCGATCACACGCATGCCGGCTGTCCTGGCGCCGGTCACACCGTGCACGGAATCCTCGATGACGAAGGTGTTCGCCGGGTCGGCCTTGAGTTTTTCCGCGGCAAAGAGAAACACGTCGGGCGCCGGCTTGGATTTTCCGCTCGGCGTTTCCAGCGAGGAAAAAATGTGCCCAGCGAAAAACGGCAGCAGACGCACCTTCTCCAACATGAATTCGATCCGCTCGGTGCGCGAATTCGAGCAGATGCAGCGCGGTGCTGTCACCGCGGCGACTGCCTGGTGCACCCCGTCGACGGCTCGCACGTCGGCGCGCAGCCGGCGGTCGACCAGCTCTTCGGCACGATCGATCAGCGAGGCCTGGAACGGGATGCGAGACTTCTCTTCGACACGCATCATGATGTCTTTGAAGGTCAGCCCGGCATAGGTTTCAGAAAGCTCCTCGGCCGATATCTCGTAACCGGCCGACGTCAAAAGCTCGGCTTCGATGCGCGCGGCAATGATTTCGGAATCGACGAGCACGCCGTCGCAATCGAAGATGACAAGGTCTGGCTGAGGCATAGCGATCCGGAAAGCGGGAGGGAGGGGCTGAGAAGGTTCAGGCGGCGCGGCATACACCAACAGACCGGTCTTCGCAAATTACCTGGGCTCCGGATCCTCGGCCTTCATCGAATATTTACGCTGATCGGTAACCATAACAGGGAGTAAACAGTAACGCGTGCTTTGGGTGTCACAATGTCTGCCGTGCGTCTTCTCGACGAGCTTTCCCATGCTCCGCAGCAATCCGAATGGCTGGATACGATCCTGAAGGGCGATTGCGTCGCCGCGCTCGACCGGCTGCCCGAAAAATCCATCGACGTGATCTTTGCCGATCCGCCCTACAATCTGCAGCTCGACGGCGATCTGCATCGTCCCGACCAGTCCAGGGTCGATGCCGTCGACGACGACTGGGACCAGTTCGCGAGTTTTGAGGTCTACGACGCCTTCACTCGCGCCTGGCTGCTGGCGGCGCGCCGCGTGCTGAAACCCAACGGCACCATCTGGGTCATCGGCTCCTACCACAACATTTTCAGGGTCGGCGCCAAGATGCAGGATCTGGGGTACTGGATCCTCAATGATGTCGTGTGGCGTAAGACCAATCCGATGCCGAATTTCCGTGGCCGCCGCTTTCAGAACGCGCATGAGACGATGATCTGGGCCTCGCGTGACCAGAAGGGCAAGGGCTACACCTTCAACTACGAAGCGCTGAAGGCGTCGAATGACGACATCCAGATGCGCTCCGACTGGCTGTTTCCGATCTGCACCGGCGGCGAGCGCCTGAAGAATGAAAATGGCGACAAGCTGCATCCGACGCAGAAGCCCGAGGCGCTGCTCGCCCGCATCATGATGGCCTCGACGAAGCCCGGCGATATCGTGCTCGATCCTTTCTTCGGCTCCGGCACCACCGGCGCCGTGGCCAAGCGCCTCGGCCGCCATTTCGTCGGCATCGAGCGTGAGCAGGTCTATATCGACGCCGCCAACGAGCGCATCGATGCAGTCCGGCCGCTGGATCGCGCTGATCTCACCGTGCTCACCGGCAAGCGCGCCGAGCCGCGCGTTGCTTTCGTCAGCCTCATCGACACCGGGCTGATGCTGCCGGGTGCCACACTCTATGACGCCAAGAAGCGCTGGGCGGCCAGGGTGCGCGCCGACGGCACGGTGGCGGTCGGCGACAGCGCCGGATCGATCCACAAGATCGGCGCGGAAGTTCAGGGGCTGGATGCCTGCAACGGCTGGACCTTCTGGCATTATGAGCGCAGCGGCGGCCTGACCCCGATCGACGAGCTTCGCCGTATCGCCCGCCTCGGCATGGAGCGGGCAGGGGCCTGACGAACGGATCGTATGTGTCTGCCATGTAAAAGCGGATTATCAATCGGCCTGTCGAAGTGATTCAAATCACACTCTGACCCCCAGCCCTCTGAGGTCCGCCTCGAGCGTCTTTGCGTCAGTGAACAGCACCGACTGCCAGCCGGCCGCCTTGGCACCGTCGACATTTTTAGGGCTGTCGTCGATGAACAGCGTGGCCGCGGGCTCGAGGCCGAACGCGGTCACATGATGGTCGTAAATGCCGCGATCCGGCTTGATCATGCCGATCTCGCCGGAAATGGTCACACCGCGCGGACGGTTGAGAAAGTCGAAACGCTGCCGGGCTTCAGCCAGCGTGTCGGCGGCGAAATTGGTCAGCATGGTGACGTCGTGGCCGCTCTCGATCAGCTTCTCCATGATCTGGACGCTGTCGTCATAAGCGTGCGGCACCATCTCGTGCCAGAGGCGGCGGAAGTTACGGATGTTTTCGGCGTGGTCCGGGTGTTCGGCGATCAGCAGCGCCTCGGCCTCTTCCCAGGTCCGGCCGCGGTCCTGCTCGATGTTCCAGTCATGCGTGCAGACATTGTCGAAGAACCATTTCCGCTCGTCGGCGTCGGGGATCAATCGGCTGAAGGGCAAGTTCGGATCGTAGTGGATCAGCACTTTGCCGATGTCGAAAACGATGTGGCGGATTTCGGTCATTCTAGTCCTCGTTCAATGCAATTCATGTGGGGTGATGTAGGCGATTCAATGTGCGCGCTGCTTCTTCGTCGCGCCCGGTATCGCCGCTTCGATTACCTTTTTCATGACGGTGGGCAGCGCTTCGCCGGAAATTTCGTGGGCCAGCGACCAGAAATGCCC
>NZ_RZSW01000128.1:0-12903 GCF_003997375.1 Mesorhizobium sp. M5C.F.Ca.IN.020.29.1.1
GTACGAAAAATAACTTCATTGGAATAAGCGCGGCCGTTGATGACTTCAACTTTGCTGGAAGAAGTACATATGAGCCGATAGTTATCAGAACAATGACTAATCTTACCAGGATCGATCCGGTACTTCCTTCTGGATCAAACTTGTTTACCAGACCGGCAAAAGCGTACACGCCACAGATCGCGAGCGCGAAGGCCGCTGCTGGAGAAAACCAAATGCGCCGGTCGACGTAACCTCTCAAATGCGCAAATCGGCGGCCAGCACCTCCTCGAGCGAAACCGGCCGATGGGTCGTAATGAATATTGGCTCTGTGAGTCATGGGCCTAGTCCACTTCAAGAAGCCGGAATACATCCTCCCACATCTGCCGCACACCGTCCTTAATTCGCGCGGCGGGCGCCGCGAGCCCGTATGAGAGTGCGGCACGTTGGCCCTCATCAATGAGGGAGCGAAGCCTGGCTTCGAGATGTTCCTCGCCAGCCGACACATCGACCAGCAGGTTCTCGCAGTCATAATCCTCGAATAGGGCCCGGTATTTATGGCTCCAGCCCGTGCCAACCACGGGCACCCCCTGAGACAAGGCGCTGATCAGGGCATGGTAACGGCTGCCGACCAGCCCGCTGCATTTGCCGATCAGGCCTTTTGCCTCGAGAGGATCCCCTGCCATCCATATCTCAATGGGTACGGAGAGCTGTGCGTTGACCTGCTCGGCCAGCACTCGATCACCGGCGCCCTCATGAATCAGGAAGAATGCGGTCATTCCGGCAGACTGGAACATTCTCGCCGCCCGCCGCAGAAAGCCCGTATAATTGCCGCTTACGTCACTGCTGGTCTTGTCGACCATCCGCGCGTTCGGCACGATCGCCACCAGTTTCTCGCCTCGCGGGGGATTGGCGGGGGGACGAGCTGCCAGCAGATTGGTGAAATCCGGCGCAAGCCGGATCGAAGCACGGCCGCCTACGGCACCGACCAGATTTTCCATCGAGTATCTATCGCGCGCGAAAATGAGGTCCGCATGGTCGGCAACGACATTGATCGCGCGGCGGATGCGATCCGTACCAAACGGACCAAATGCCTGAGGGAGCAGGATGAGGCGCTTGCCCTCGCGCTTCCATGCGACGGCCCGGCGGGCCAAATCCTCGGTGTGCTGCGCCCCCCACTGGTCTGAATAGGCTAGACCGGCGGCATCGAGGATCACATCCACCTCCGATTCCGTTACAAATCCGAAACGGTGACGCAGCTTGCCCGGGGCGAGCTGGATGATCTTGCCGAGATCAACGCCGCGGCGAACTAGCTCGGCCCTGTGCCAAAGACCATACCGCGCCCGATGTTCGTATGGGCTGGTCGCATCGGGAGCCACCGCAACCCGGGCAGCGGGGTACCGCGCCTTCACTTCCTGTGAGGCTGCGATGAGCATCATCGCCGCCCCCTTGTTCTCGAATCCGGCTTTCCTGATTTCAAAAGTCAGTGTCATAGCGCCTGAAGCAATACGTCCGCCCCTTTTTTCTGAGAGTATGGAATCTGACCATCCCGATCGGCGTAGCCCACTGCAATGAACATGATCACCCGCTCATGAGCCTTCAATCCGATGGCTGCCTGGAGAGCCTTTTCATTTTCCTCGACATCGGGCCAGTTGATGGCGCAGGTCGACAGGCCCAGTGTCTGGAAGGCGAGCATCAACTGAGCCGAAGCAAGGGACGCGTCGATATAGACCAGGTGCCTGTCGCGTTCATGTACATAGTAGGACAGGTCTCCGACAATCAGAATCAGGCATGGGATGTTTTTCGAAAAACCGCCTGTCCCCCCGGCGAGGGAGGCGATGCGGGCTGCCTTTTCCGGATCCCGGAACAGCAAGAACGAATAGGGTTGGCGGTTGCAGGCGGAGGAAGCGAGAGAGGCGGCCGAAACGGCCTTCTCGACAACATCCTGTGGAACGGGCGTAGGAGAATACCATCGAACCGAACGCCGTTCCGAAAACAGTGCGTAGAGCTGATCGAAGCTGATGTCGCTGCGTGCACGGCTGGAGCTTGGATAAGGGACGAAGCTTGGCGTCAGCGCCTGACCGGGCCAAGCCAGGAAACGCTCCTTTGCCTTCCTGATCCTCGGTGTCTCGGAAACCACCGAGAAATAGGTCGTCAGCACGTCCGCCGCCCATTTCAGCTCATCCTGGTCGAGCGCCGCTCCAGCCGCGCCGCGCAGGAACAGAGATACCGTGGCCTCGATGTAGTCCTCGGCAAATACCGCCCTTCTCGGGCGCATGATCAGCCCCTTCTCAAGGCGATGAATGTTGCGGCGAAGCTGTGACGAGCTCCTCTGGACGGCGATGTCGCTGTTCAGATTGGCAACGATCCCGGACAGGACGGCGCGATGCTCCCGATAGAAACGACTGCTGAAGAAAGTGAAATAGACCGACGCAAGGAACCCGCTGCGACTTGCAGGCCTAATCAGTCCGGCGCGCAGGCGGCCGAGCAGGACCAGGAAAAGCGCTTTGACAGCCTGGCGGGGAGAACGCCTTGCGAACCTCTGGAAACGTGCCGCCTTGTCGATGAACTCAGTCATCTTCAGCCATTCCTCAGTTTTCGGAAAAGTACCGTTAGTTTTCGGATGCCGCGCCATGGTTGGAACAGCGATCTGGTCATCATGTAGAAGATCGGCCTTGTGTCGAGGGAAAGGAGCAGGGCGAAGTAGGATGCGGCCGCGTAGGAGACGAGCGTCGCAACTGCTGCTCCCATGCCGCCAAATTGGGGAATGAGCACCAGGTTCAACCCGATGTTGAGCAGCGCCCCGGCGCCCTGGGTGACCATGGAGAACTTGGCCAAGTTCTTGATGATCATCCAGCGACTAAAGCCTTGGCGCAGAAATATGAACGGCAATGACAATACATGGACCAGAAAGATCGGGACGGCGGGGGAATAGGATGGACCCATGGCGAGACTGATCGCCAGAGGGCCCAGAGCCAACAGTCCGACCAGTACAATCAGTGCCGAGGTTGCCAGGATGTCGAACACATCCTGCAAGCGTTCCGCGAATGCCTCGGGGTCGCAGGCATTGATCTGGACCAGTCTGGGAAATGCCGTTCCGGCGATCGCCGCCGGAATGAAATAAAGTGACTCGGAGAGGAGCGACGCGATCGAATATATGCCGACCGTTTCGGGGCCTTGCATGGCCCGCAGCATCACTTGATCTATCTTGAGGTAGATGACGGCGAATATGGACCCGACGAAGATCATCGCGCTCTCGCCAAGCATGGCCCTGGCCCGCTTCCGGGAGAAGGACCAGGTGCCCGGCGCCGGCCCTCCGTGCCGCAAGAACATCACTACCAGCAGTACGGCACCGACCGCGATGCCCAAGGTCTGCCCCACTCCCACGGCGACCACTCCGGCCCCGGCGAGCACGGCGCCCACCTTAAAAGCTCCCCCCGCCACCACGCCGACGAAGTTGGAAACCACGGCATAACGCGCCTCGACGCGCGAGCGGAACCAATTGCTCAGTACGGCGCTGACCGGCTGAATCGCAACGGCAAGGCTTGCCAGGACGAACAGCCAACGTTCCGCGGGAAGATTGCCAGGCATCAGCAGCCCGAACATCAGGAGCCCCAAGGCGGCCAGACCAAAACCGGCGCTCTTCATGACGAACGCAATGCCGAGCGTCTCGGATTGCATCCGGGGCTCGTCGAGCAGTTCGCGGATCAAGAGTCCGTCCAACCCCATATGACCGATGACGCCGAACAGGGCGACCATGGACATGACGTAGGCGTACATTCCAAAATCTTCGGGTCCCAGATATCGCGCAACGACGACTGTGACCAGAACTCCCATGACCCGGCCAACGACGGTGTCGGCCATCATCCACGCGCTGTTGAGGAAATAGATCTTCATTGAATCGAACCGGCATGCGCGGTTGCCAAGGACCGTATAAGCATCCAGGGCACGCCGCCGGACGGGCAATCCGGCGGGGTATCGGCAGTGAGGACGCTTCCCGCTGCGATCGCGGAGTGCGCGCCGATCCTCATCCTTCCAGGGTGGTCACTTCGTGGCGCATGAGTCATCTTTGATCGCCACTCAACAATGATTCATACAGCTCGATATAGAGACGGGCGATAGCCTCCGGTGAGTATCTGTCGATCACGGCGGCGCGTGCGCTCACTCCAAAATTCCTTAATGATGGAACTGGCAGGGCCCGTGCTGTCTCGATAGCCGCCACTACTGCATCAGCGTCACCGTGCTTTACCAACCATCCGGTCTGCCCGTGGCTGATGATCTCCTCGGCGGGCGTTTTAAAGAGCCCGATGACAGGAGTTCCGCATGCCATCGCCTCGACCGTGACCTTGCCGAATGATTCCTGAAGTGAGGGCATCACGAACACATCGGCCGCCGAATATATCTGGTTAAGAGTGACTTCATCGCGGATGAGGCCAAAACCTGTGCAGTTTTCAGGCACCGGATCGGCCAATTCTGCAAGTCCCTTTCCAAACAAACACCAGTGAACGTCTTTGTTATCTCGGTAAACATTCAGCAGGTGGCGCATGATATCCGCGCCTTTGCGCGGATCAGCTAGATTCAAAGCACCGGAGGCGATTACGAATTTCTGCGCTGGAAGTCCCAATGCGCTACGCGCCTGCGCCTTGTCCACTGCGCGAAGCTGGCTCATTTGAACACTGTTTGGGATTACATGTATTTGTCGCTCACCCAGGGCCACACTCCTTCGGGCCTGCTCGGCAATCATGTTGCTGATCGCGACGAATACCGATTGTTGGCCGTAGTGCTCGGCCTTAAAAGCAACATCGTCAGATGTAATCTTCTCGTCCTTTCCACCCAGGAGAGGGCATTGGCCGCACCCGCAGGCATATTTCTCGCACGAACCAGAGAAATGACAGCCGCCGGTGAACGGCCACATGTCGCGAAGCGTCCAGACCACCGGACGTTTTTCGCGCTTAATCGCACGCCAGAATGCTGGCCCAAGCGTGGGCGCGTGGGCCCACTGGACATGGATAACGTCAGCTTTCCGATATTCCGGCGTATTGTGAAGGCGAAGGCCGTGAGAGATGGGATGAAAATTCGGCGGGATTACGCCGAATTGCCGCGTCAAATGCCACATGTAGACACGGTTCTTAACGCCGACAGGCAGACGTTGCAGCAAGGGAACTCTTCTGGCGAACAAGTCATCTGGGAGGTCCCGCTCAACCCTGCCTAGGACGCGTGAATGGATTCCTGCGTCCAATAAGGCTTCGTGCACGGCGCGGATTCCTCGACCCGCACCAGTATTGAGCGCGCAGCCAACAATCTGAACGACGTTCATGGTGTTAGAACAATCCGTGCGGCAACCGTTCCATTCGTTGCTTGGATCGTCGGAAAGCTCCTGATTGCAGCTGGGCTCACTCTCGAACCAGCCGGCTCATTGTTCAAAGTCTCAGGCCCGGCTTGGACGAAAATACAATGCATCAATCTGTGTTAGTCGCTGCGTCTGCGGGTTTCTATACCCTTGCCAGACATCCCACAATTCGAACCCACTGCCGCCAATGAGTTGATGCACCTCCAGCGCGGTCGCCTGCCCTGTATAGAGTTCGACCAGCGACAGTTCGGTTAGGACGCCTCGCAGTTGCGGCAGGACGGCGGCGGCACCTGCAAGAACAGCCGCTTCAGCGCCCTGAACGTCAAGTTTCAGGAACGCTCGCTTGCCAGCGGCGTCGATCATACTCGCGAACGCATCGAGCCGCTCTGTCTTGACCTCAATCCGCTTGGCGACGGCCACCCGAGGAGTATGTTCCACGAACGACTCGCGCGGCTCGTGCAACGAACTGCTCGTCGCTGCTTCCGTAACGTGGAACGTCGCCGATCCAGCCGTGTCGCTCAGCGCAACAGCCGGTCCCACCATCCAACGCCGGTCGGACGCCTTGGCTGTGCGCACGAGCTCGGAATGCGCATCAGGCAGCGGTTCGAACGAAATCATCGAGCCCTGGAACCCCGCAGCAAACAGCATCGTACCAAACTGGCCTTTGTTGGCGCCGACATCGATTACGAGATCGACTTCATGCATGTGAAGGAAATGCACCAAACGCAAATCATCGCGCGAATTAATGCCATTCAGGCGCACGTCAAACCCGAACCGCCGCCCTACGTCGCGCAATGATGTCTTCGTCTTGGAACTCAAGGATTGTAGCATCTGATCAGCCTTATCTCGATCCTCAGAACCTACCGCAGCAGGGACCCAAAACCGGTTGCCAGCGGTATTTGACGGATATGTGCCTGCGGGTCAAAGAGCCGCACGGATCTTCTGCACAAAATCGCCCCGCCAGCCGCCGACGATTTCGCCCAGCGGCCCGGGCTTGTCGGATCCATTGGCTGCGGCGGCTGCGATATTGGCTGCAGCGTCACGCGTATCGCCGTAAACCAGACACACCGGTGCAACTGCACCTTCTTGCGCATATTTCTCGAGAAACGCGCCCTTGCGGATGATCGGACGTGTGCCCAGTTGTACGCTTCGTCCGAATATGCCGGAGGCCTGGTCGTAGTCCGGCTCGTAACAGCACCAGGCGAAATCGCAGCTTTTATACAAGCTCAGAAGTTCGTCGTCCGACACGAACCGGTCGACCACCATTCCGCCAGCAGAAATCAGGCGCGCGCAGTCCTCGCCACAGGCCGGGTCGACGCGCCCGACAGCCACCACAAAAACATCTTTCGCGAGATCTGGGTGGTCAGAGAAGATGTCAGCCAAGAATTCGAAGCCCTTCGACTTTCTCACGCTGCCCAGGAAACACAAAATGGCGCGCCCGCCGGCTGCGGTCAGCACGTCGCGCGACAGTTGGCTGGTTTCGATAAGCGCCGCGCCGTCATGTATGTCCCACATCTGAGGGTCGTGTACCCACCCGTGCGCGACCTGAGCAAATCGGCGATCAAATTTGAACGGCAGAATCGTAAAGAGCGACAGGCGAGGCAAATGCCGCAAGCACCGGAAAGTCCATCTCTTGAGGCGATAAACGAGCCTTCCGCTCTCGAAGCATTTGGATGGCCTGAGAAAGAGCCCAACCGTCCGCCGTCCAATCAGCGATCTTGCCAACGCAACTGCTATGAAGCCAGCGTAATCATCGTCGATGGTGGCGAACAGGAGGTGGCGGGCCCGAACCAGGTCAAGCCACAGTCGAGGTCCAATGCGTCCCATTGCCGGTTCGAGGTCAAACAGGCCGGCAAAGAGATCCTGGTAGAATTGGCGGTGACCACCGGGCGCAGACACGTGAACGTAGTTGCGCTTCACCTCTGGGCCGACCTTCGAAGCATGGATATCACCTACCGAAGCCACTGTTCAGCGCACTCCATGCCGGCTTTGCTTCGCGGTTCCGGCACTGTTGATCCCGAAAAACTGCCCTAGTTTGCGCATTGGCTTCGCAACAAGCGCGTAGTCGATTGGACCGGAGCGCAGCCATTGGCGCCGCGACCGCAGGGCCTCAAAATTGTGCCCGATATAGGAGCCGAGGCTCCGTGTGCTGGCCCCGCCAACCATCATATCTACCAACACATGGTTGGTGGTAGCGGACCCGAATCCATGAAGCTCAACCGCTCTCAGCATCCAATCGTAATCCGATGCCACTTTGAGACTGAGGTCGAACGTGCCGACCGTCTCCGCCACCTTCCGCCTGACGTAAAATGTTGGATGGGCCGGCATCCAACCAGTCCGGAAACCCTTGGCGGGTCTGGGGGCGGCACGCCAACGCCGGATGACCCGCTTGGTGAAATGATTTTCAACAAAATCCAAATCGCCATGCACGATATCGGCCTGTTCAAGTTCTGCCGAAATTCGCGTCAGCACAGTATGGTCATGGAAACAATCGTCGGAATTCAGCACGCCTACTGCGTCTCCAGTATAGAGGCGCAGCCCCTTATTGAGTGCATCATACATTCCACGATCGGGCTCGCTGACCAACTGAATCCGGTCCTGCGGATAGGACCGGACGATTGTCAGCGTTTCGTCCGATGACCCGCCATCGACGACCACCAACTCTTTGTCCTGATGATCCTGGGCAAAGAAGCTATCGACCGTATGCCTGATTGTTGCGGCCGAGTTCCAGCAGACCGTCAAAACCGAGATTCTCATGTCAACTCGGTCCAACGTTCCTTACTGTGCCGCAACCCGAATGCGATCCTCGTCCAAGCGCCGGTGCTCGGATTCCCGTCTTACCGTTTCGAGATCGGACTGGACCATTTCCTGGACCATTGTGGCTAGGGAGGTTGTTGCCTTCCATCCGAGAACGCGCTCCGCTTTCGAGGGGTCGCCGATCAGAAGCTCCACTTCGGTCGGCCTGAAGTACCGCGGATCCACCTCGACCAGAACAGCGCCGGATCTTGCATCGATGCCTTTTTCGTCGATGCCGGAACCGACCCATTGAATCTCGGTCCCAACTTCGCTGAATGCAAGCTCGACGAAACGGCGGACCGAGTTCTTTACTCCGGTTGCTAGGACATAATCGTCGGGCACGTCCTGCTGAAGGATCCTCCACATGCCCTCGACATAGTCGCGGGCATGACCCCAATCTCGCTCGGCAGACAGATTGCCGAGGTAGAGTTTGTCCTGAAGGCCCAGGCTGATCGCGGCAGCTGCGCGCGTGATCTTACGCGTCACAAATGTCTCGCCGCGCATCGGACTCTCGTGATTGAACAGGATGCCGTTGGAAGCGTGAATGCCATAGGCTTCGCGGTAATTTACCGCAATCCAGTAGGCATAGATCTTTGCTGCCGCATAAGGCGATCGCGGATAGAAGGGCGTCGTTTCCTTTTGCGGAATCTCCTGCACCTTCCCGTAGAGTTCGGATGTCGATGCCTGATAGAAACGCGTCTTTTTTGTCAGGCCGAGCAGCCGGATGGCCTCGAGAAGGCGTAGCGTGCCTATCGCGTCTGCATTCGCCGTATATTCGGCGGTCTCGAAGCTCACCTGAACATGCGATTGTGCTGCGAGATTGTAGATCTCGTCTGGCTGCACTTCCTGGACGATGCGGATGAGGTTCGTGGCATCAGTCATGTCG
The DNA here is from genome assembly GCF_003997375.1 of Mesorhizobium sp. M5C.F.Ca.IN.020.29.1.1. NCBI lineage: Bacteria > Pseudomonadati > Pseudomonadota > Alphaproteobacteria > Hyphomicrobiales > Phyllobacteriaceae > Mesorhizobium > Mesorhizobium sp. M5C.F.Ca.IN.020.29.1.1. The sequence goes on from NZ_RZSW01000128.1 coordinate 9,009, forward strand.
CCATAATGCAGCGACAGCCTTACGTCCTTCTCATGCGGATCCTGGTAGAGATTATCGATGCGACCGGTGTTGAATGACGACGAACGCCGCTTGATGCCGTGGACGTGATAGCCCTTTGCCAGCAGAAGTTCCGCCAGATAGGCGCCATCCTGGCCAGTGATACCGGTTATGAGTGCGATCTTCCTGGTCATGGTGCTTCTCCGGCGATTTCTGGAACGCGATTGTGAGTGTCTGCCAAGCGAATAATATGATCCTCCCGCAATCAGTAAGCCTCTTCGGCTCTACCGAGCACCAAATCCGGTCAGCATGGTTCGGATCGTACGAAACACAATCAGCACGTCGAGCCAAGGCGAAAAATTCTTGATGTAGTAGAAGTCGTAGTGAAGTTTTTCCAGTACGTCGTCCACCGCGGCAACATGGCCCTGATTGACTTGCGCCCATCCGGTAATGCCAGGCCGGACGATGTGCCGATATCGATAGAATGGCAGCTCAGCCTCGTACCATTTCGACAGCACGAGTGCCTCCGGCCGCGGTCCGATCCAGCTCATTTCGCCGCGCAAAATGTTGATCGCTTGCGGCAACTCATCGATCCTGGATTTTCTCAGGAATTGTCCTAAGCGAGTGATCCGCGTATCGCCGGCCTTTGTGATGGCCTCGTCCTTTTCATCGCCAGCAACGGCGCTGAGCTTCATCGTCCGAAATTTGTAGACCTCGTAAATATTTCCTCGGTATCCCATTCTTTTTTGCTTAAACAAGGCTGGGCCAGCTGAGTCGAGCTTTACTGCTATCGCCACAAATAAGAGCAGCGGAGAGAAGACGACAAGGATAAACAGCGCCGAAAACCAATCAATAGCCTGCTTTATTTTCAAATAAGCCTGGTTTGGATTCAAGGATCCCAGCGTATTTTCGGAGAGATGTTCTATTTCCACTCGACCTGTGAGCGACTCGCTGATTTGTTTGACGTGGTAGACTGGCGTTCCCGAGAGCGCGCGGTCGGCGATATACCGTTCCCATTCATCCGAAAGGTCGGCTCGAAGATCGGCCACCACACCGCTCGCATATTCGACAATCGTCTCGGGCGAATGAATCCGGTGCCAACTGACGCCTGGTATGCTTTCCAGCCTATCGACATCCCCGCCTGGAATTACTGCCAACCGGTATGGGTCGAGCCGTCGCGTGGCCAAACTCAGCCCAAAATACCACAATGTCGACTGAAAAAAACTCGCGGCGGCCTGGAACCGGCTATAGTCGAACCTGAAGAAAAAGATGGTGACGAACACGAGGCCATAGGTCAGGGCGAAGGTGGGTAAGATGTAACCAGCCGCCGCCACACCCGGAAAATTGCCGATGCGCTTGTAAAGTAAATAACCCGCCGCATGAGCGATGAATGCCGCGACAATTGTAACCTGCATATTTGATTGCAAGATTACTTGTTGGTCGAACGACATGCGGACCAGCGCGGGGACCAAGATCGCGAAGGTCAGCCCACCAAGCAACTGAAAGCGCATCCGAAGCAGAAGATGCCTTTGATTAGGAAGGGTGATGGTGGTGGTGTTCAAGTTCGTCAGGTCGCTCTCTGGGTCCGCCGATAAATAAGCCAGGAACTCTCAGATGTTCAACGCAAACCGCTGAGATTGATTGTCAAGGCTCCGTATTCCACTCGCGCGATAGGCAGCTTGACAAACCACGATCTGGCCCAACGCGTGAATGAACACCAAGCTGCGGCAGCGCCATTCGCTCTACCGGTATGCTTCGGCTCCAACAATGGCTACCGCACTCCCGGGTGAAACCCGAGAGCCGACCTTGCAACAGCTTGCATCGAATAACCGAGCGTCGATTACGGTTATGCGATCGCGACGAGTTCCCTTGAGTCCATGTCAACAGGGATCTCGCCATTCATGATGGCAACCAGCACTCGGGCCCTTCCAGCTGGATCGAGCCGGTCAAGGCGACCGATCATCTCCGCGAAAGGACCTGAAAGAATCCGAACCGATGCGCCCGCTGCGAGGCCTCCGCTGAAATCAAGCAGGCCGTCCCGGCCAGTCAGAGCTATGAACCGCTCCACCAACCCCGACGGGACCGGCAAGGGCCGTTCGCCCTGCATGATGAGGGAGCGCACACCGAACGTTCCATTGACCGAGCGCCACCGCTGCAGCGCGACATCGAGGGCGATGAACATATAACCTGGAAAATAGGCCGCCGGTCGCGTCTCGATGCGCCGGGCATGACGTGTGGTCTTCTCGCAGCGAGGTACAAACGAGTGGAATCCTTGCGTCCGGAGATGCCGTTCGGCGACGTCTTCTTTTCCCGGAAATACGCTGGCGGCATACCAGCGTGCTGCGGTGCCGGTTGCGGGCCGCTGCGGCGATGCAGTCGCCTTAACAGTTGTTTTTTCCGGGGTGATCACAAGTATCCTTCTTGGCGGTCTTTGGCACGGTCGGGGCAAGCGTTACGACAGCGCGAAGATACCAGCAAGCAACCATGTCGTGAGAATCGATGCGGTTGATCGAATCCTGCTAATTGTCCACTACTTTAGCTGCGCCTAAAAGTCATCGCGCCGCTTTCTTTTTTAGCTATCCAGCAGCGGTATCGAGCAATTGCTCCGATATGTAGCTGCTTTGTTACGCTGGCTCGCGACGAATCGCTGGCTGTTCTGGTCCTTAATCGGTCGATTTGACCATTGTGTGACGGTATCGTTAGCAAAGTGTTGCGAAGCAGATGCCGACCAATTGGCGCCGGCTTGCGTTGGCGAGAAGTTTCGACAGGCCCTCGCTGAAACAGGGACCATTCCACGCAATCACATCCCTGTGGTTGCCGATCAGTGCCGCGTCCGATCCATCGACTGGATTCAGGAGCGCTTCAGCAGCGACCAGACGGCTGGCACAAGGCTCGCCGCCAAGCCGACCTTGATCAGGTCGCCGACGATGAAGGGCACGACGCCGAACTGCCATGACTTTTCCGGGCCGATCAGTAGCGCCAGCCAGGCAAAACCCATCGCCATCATGACGATTTCGGCAACCAGAATCGCGTTGAAGAGCTTGATCGGATGGCGATCCCAACCGCGATCAGCGGCCCAACCGACGATCGCCGCCATGACCACGAAGCCAGCAAGATAGCCGCCGGTCGAGCCGAGCATGTAAGCGACGCCGATGCCCTTTTCCGGCGTGCCCTGGAAGACCGGAAGACCCATGGCGCCCTCCGCCATGTAGAGAAGCAGCGTGGCGACGCCGAGGCGCATGCCGAATGCTGCGGCGATCAGAAAGACGGCTAAGGTCTGCATCGAGATGTCGACCGGCCCGAGCAAAACTCTGGTCTTGGCCGACAAGGTCAGCAGCAGCGTTCCAACGATCGCCAGCAAAAGCTGCATCGCCAGGCGGGCCGCGCCCTTTTCAGGCAGAGCGAGAGAAACAAGCGGACGCATCGTCGTTGCAATTGCCATGGTCTTCCTCATATCGGACTGCCGCAGATCGCGGTCTTGCGTTTTCCTATATTGGCTTCCGTGTTATGCGGCAATCGGTTTTGCCGTCTCTAAAAGCGCGTCGCGTTTGAGCGGCCTCAAGCGACGCGCTTTAGGTTGTTGTTTTATGCATGTCGTTATCGCAAAACCGCTGCACACTTTTGCGCGACATGCATTAGAACAGAGCTGAACGACATTCGCCATGGCGCTGAAATTCGACACAGACTTCGACCCGTCCTACGGCCAGGGCGTGACCGTTGCGCCCGACGTGCTTCGGATTACCGCGAAAAATCCCAGCCCGTTCACCTTTCACGGCACCAACAGCTACATCGTCGGACGCAAGACGCTGGCGGTGATCGATCCGGGGCCAGATGACGATGCGCATCTCAAGACACTGCTCGAGGTGATCGGAGACAGGTCGGTCAGCCACATATTCGT
>NZ_RZSW01000129.1:0-12780 GCF_003997375.1 Mesorhizobium sp. M5C.F.Ca.IN.020.29.1.1
GATATAGATGCCGCCGAGACCGAGCGGGCCTGTCTCGCGGATCACGTCTGCCGGAAAATGCTTGTTGCGGTCCCAGTCGAGCGCGTTCGGCGCGACGCGGTCGGCGGCGAAGGCCTCGGCCATCTCTTGGATGGCGCGCTGGTCCTCGTTGAGTTCGAACTGGCTGGTGCCCGCATCGACAGCGGCGTCCATGGCGTGCTCCCTGAATGTTGTCGGCCGGCTGGCCTGTCGTTTTTGGCTTTGCGCGCGGTTCAATCTAGACCAATGATGCCGCCGCGCAAGCTGACCGTCTGCATCCAACCATCTGGGAGCGCCGTGCGCGAATGCGTGTGTGGAGCGAGGCGTGACGACAGATTTCGATGAACTGCTCGAGTGTTTCCATGCCTATCTCGAAAGGTTCGATGATACGCTGGTGCGCGATGCCGTGGCCCGGATCGGCTGGGCCATGCCGGCGCGTCGGCTCGAGCCGCATCCGCTCGCCTGCCTGCGCCAGCTCGACCGTATCGCCGAGCTCGCTCCGGCAAACGCCAAGCCGCTGGCGCGGCTGCTTGCGGAGCGTCGCGGCGAACTGCGCTGGGGGCAGACCTACAGCGAGGCGGATTTCGGCAAGGGTTTCATCGACAATTACGGCTGGCTGGAGGTATTCGGCACGCGCGGCCATTTCGTCAACGACGAGGTCGCGGCCGGGCTGCTGATCCTTGGACCTGATGTCGTCTATCCCGACCATCATCATGTCGCCGAGGAGATCTACATTCCGTTGACCGGCGGCACCGAATGGCGCATGGGCGAAGGTGGTTTTCGCACGCGCGAGGCGGGTGAGGTGATCCACCACGCCTCTGATGTCAGCCACGCCATGCGCACCGGCAAGGAGCCGCTACTGGCGCTCTACATCTGGCGTGGCGGGCCGCTGGCGGCAAAATCCACGATCACCGGAACGACGGTACAGGGCAAGGACTGATGGCCAAGGCGATCATGCTGCAAGGCACGGGCTCCGATGTCGGCAAAACAGTGCTGGTCGCGGGCCTCTGCCGCGCCGCCAGGAAACGCGGGCTGCAGGTGCGGCCGTTCAAACCGCAGAACATGTCGAACAACGCCGCCGTTGCCGATATTCCGGGCGAAAAACTCGGCGGTGAGATCGGCCGCGCCCAATGGCTGCAGGCGATCGCCTGTGGCGTTGCGCCCTCCATCCACATGAACCCGGTGCTGCTTAAGCCGCAGACCGATATCGGTGCGCAGGTAGTGGTGCAGGGCAAGGTGTCAGGGGAGGCGAGGGCACGCGACTACCAGGCGCTGAAGGGCAGGCTGATGGATGCCGTGCTGGACTCCTGGGCAAAGGTCGGCGACGGCGCCGATCTGGTCATCGTCGAGGGCGCCGGCTCGCCGGCCGAGATCAATCTCAGGAACCGAGACATTGCCAATATGGGCTTTGCGACGCGCGCCAATGTGCCGGTGATTCTGGTCGGCGACATCGATCGCGGCGGCGTGATCGCCTCGGTCGCCGGCACGCATCTGATCCTGCCGGAAGAGGACCGGCGCATGATCGTCGGCTATCTCATCAACAAGTTCCGCGGCGATGTCTCGCTGTTCGATGACGGCATCAAGGCGATCGAGACATTCACCGGCTGGCGCTGCTTCGGGGTCGTGCCGTGGCTGAAGGCGGCGGCGCGGTTGCCATCTGAAGATTCCGTGGTACTCGAACGCCTGGCGTCCGGCGAGAAACGCGCGCTGAAGGTCGCCGTGCCGATGCTTTCGCGCATCGCCAATTTCGACGACCTCGACCCGCTCAAGGCCGAACCGCAGGTCGAGGTGGTATTCGTGCCGCCTGGTCAGCACCTCCCCGAAGATGCCGGGCTGGTGATCATTCCCGGCTCGAAGTCGACGATCGGCGATCTCCTAAGATTCCGCGAGAACGGCTGGGACCGCGACCTTGCCGCCCACCGCAAGCGCGGCGGCCACGTCGTCGGCATTTGCGGCGGGTTCCAGATGCTCGGCCACGTCGTGCGCGATCCCGACGGCATCGAGGGCAGCGTGACCGAGACCACAGGGCTTGGCCTGCTCGACGTTGAAACGGTGATGGAGCCGGAAAAGACCGTGCGCAATGTCAGCGCGCGCTCGGTGCAGTTCGACCTGCCGCTCGAGGGCTATGAAATCCATCTCGGCCGCACCACCGGTCCGGATACGCTGCGGCCGTCCGCCGTTATCAACGGCGTCGATGACGGCGCCATCTCCGCCGACGGCAAGGTATCGGGCACCTATCTGCACGGGCTGTTTTCCGCCGACGCTTTTCGGGCGAAATTCCTGGAAAACCTTGGCGTGAAAGGCGGCGGCGTCGACTATCGCGCCGAGGTCGAACGGGCGCTGGACGAGGTCGCAGCCGAGTTGGAAACTCACCTCGACTGCGACGCCATCTTTGGCCTGGCGCGTTAGCTGGCGGGTTCGGTGGCCTTGGGCCAATAGGTGCCAAACGACCAGACATTGCCTTCCGGATCGCGGCAGATGAATTCGCGGCTGCCGTAATCGCGGTCCGTCAGTTCTTCCAGTATTTCGGCGCCAGCCTTTTTGGCTCTGGCATAAGCAGCATCGGCATCGTCGACGGCAACATAGATCGATCTGCCGCCACCCGGGCCCGGTGCACCGATCATCTGGCCAAACTTGTCGTCGCGTGCAGTGCCCAGCATGATCATCGAGGAGCCAAAAGTCAGTTCGGCGTGATGGACAATGTCGCCTTCGCCGTAGCGGGCATGAACGGCAAAGCCGAAGGCTTCGCCCAGCCAGTCGATCATGTTGACTGCATTGCGGTAGCGCAACGTGGGATAGAGCCTGGGCCGTTCGACATTTATTGTCATGGCGATCTCCTTCAATTGGATTGTCGATAACCCAGTCTGGGCGAAGGCTGTTCGCACGTCTTGAAGAAATGTTACCACGCGCGCGCCCGTTGGGCGTCGCAAGAGGCGTTCCAGGACCTATGCCTGGGCGGCAAGCGTCGTCGGCGTTTCGCCGGCAAGGTCGCGGAATTCGCGAACAAGATGCGCCTGGTCGGCATAGCCGCAATCGGCGGCGATATCAGCCCAATCGGATTTGTCCTGCCTTGACAGCCCGAGCGCCCGATTGAAGCGGACGATGCGCGACAGCGTCTTAGGGCCGACGCCGATCGCGTTGGAGAATTTTCCTGCGAGATGCTTGCGGCTCCAGCCCAGCCTGTCGGCGAGCGATGAGACGCGAATGCGGCCGCCCGAGACGATGATCCGGTCATAGGCCCAGGCGATTTCGGCCTGCGTTTCCCGGGCTTTGTCCAGCCGTGCTGCGACGAACGTCTCGACGATGGCAAAGCGTGCGCTCCAACCGTGCGCATTGCCAAGTCTTTCCCGCAGCGCGATGCCTTCAAGTCCGAGCACATCGTCGAGGCCGACCATGCGGTCGGTGAGTTCGCTCATCGCAAGGCCGAAGAAGCGGCGGGCGCCGAGCGGGGTGAAATTGACCTGGACGCAGCAGGCGCCACCGAAGGATTCGATCACCACCGGACCGGCAAAAAGGCCGGCGGCGAAACTGGCGAAGCGGTCGTTGTCGCCCGGATCCTTGCCGAGTCCGATGGCGAAGGGTTCGGCAAAGCTGATGACCAGCGGCACGGTCAGCGATGCATATTCGACGTTGCGGAAACGGCCCGATGCCGTTTCGCGATAGCCGCAGATGTCGGTGACCGCGCCCCGGAGGCAAGGGCCGGACGTACGCCGCACCATCTCGAACCGGTCGAGGCCGGGATTTTCATGTCGGCTGCCGTCTTCGCTCTCGGCGAGCATGAGCGTTCCTTCCGCCCAAGGAGTCTAACAGAGCAGCCCTCAAAATCAAAAGCGCCCGGCTTGTGGCCGGGCGCTTCGAGTTGCCTGAGATTTGAATACTTAAGCGCCGCGAACCAAGCAGCCGCCAGCAAGCACAATATAAGCGATGAGGACGATCCACACCGCGGCCAAGGGAATGAACGCAAAAACGCCGAGAGCGGCGAGAAGGCCGATGATGGCGATAACAAGGGATATGATGAAAACAAGCTGCGTAGGCGCACTGAGATTCATGCGTGGCTCCTCCGACATGATTCGTACAACCGCATAGTATCAGGCGCGCCGTTCACACACCAATCAGCGTGCGCAGCGGGTTCGCCGGATCGGCCAGCAGCTTGATAGCCAGCGCCAGACAGACCATCACCAGCAGCGGCTTGATCAGTTTTGCGCCATTGCGGATGGCGAGGCTGGCGCCGACGCGGGCGCCGAGGAACTGGGCGACACCCATCATCAGGCCGATCTTCCAGTAGACGACCCCGGCAGCAGCGAAGACGATGAAGCCGCCGATGTTGGAGGCGAAGTTGAGCAGCTTGGTGTGCGCCGTCGCCTTGAGCACGCCGTAGCCGGCTAGGGTGACGAAGGCCAGCATGTAGAAGGAACCGGCCCCCGGCCCGAACAGGCCGTCATAGAAGCCGACAATCGGCACCAGGATCAGCCCGAACAGGAACGGCGACAGGCGCCGGGCGCGGTCGACGTCACCCATGTTTGGCTTCAGGGCGAAGTAAAGGGCGATGCCGATCAGCAGGACCGGCAGAAGCGCGCGCAACAGGTCGCCCGGCACGAATGTCGCCAGCAAGGCGCCGAGAGCACTGCCGGCAAGCGCCAACAGGGCCGAAGGCAATTGCCGGCGCAAATCGACATGGCCCTTCGCGGCGTAGTGGATGGTCGCCGAGCCTGAGCCGAACATGCCCTGCAGTTTGTTGGTTCCCAGCGCCTCGACCGGCGAGCAGCAGTGCTGGAATGGTGATCAAGCCGCCGCCGCCGGCAATCGAATCGACGAAGCCGGCAGCGAAGGCGGCGGCGCCGAGAATGACGACGGTCTGGGTGAAAAAATCGAACATCGGGTGGTTGCGGGAGGGGTTCCGGCCAGCGGGAAAATATGGCGCGTTCGAACCACAGGCGACCCGTTTGCGCAAGACCGATTCCGCGCTACCTATGCCAAGCGCGCGGCGACGCGCTTGGCTCTTTTGTTTATGCATGTGGTTATCTCAAAACCGCTGCGTACTTTTGAGCGACATGCATTTGACGAATCGGAAAGGGACGCTGATGGCATTCGCATTGCTTGACCAGATACGCTCGATCTTCGATGGCGACCCCGGCGTGCGCAAGGTTGCGGACGATCCTGTGCTGTCGGCGGAACTGCTGATGCTGTTTCGCATGATCCTGGCCGACGGCACGGTCAGCGAGAGCGAAATGGCCGCCTTCAGGCGCATCTGCCGGGAAGCCTTCGGCATTCCGGAAGCCAGCATCGACAGCGTCATCGAATATCTCAACGAGATCGGCTACGAGACCAACAGCTCGCAAGCCATCGCGCAGTTCCGTGACCTCGACGTCGAGAGGCGCAGCCTGCTTGCCCGCCATATGGCCGAGATCGCCAAGGCCGATTCGCAACTTGCCGGGACCGAGATGCAGCTTTTGCGCCGCACGCTCGACTTGCTCGACATCAGCCCAGCCGATGTGGTGAAGGCCGAAGAGTAAGCCGTTCTGAACGGTCGGCGGCTCACCCCTGTTCCTGTAACCGCCGAGCAATCGCGCGGTGCAGGTCTGGGGCCGCAGCGACCAGCGCCTTGGCGGCTTCGGACTGCGGATGGTCGAGAACCTCGCTCGTCCTGCCGCGCTCGACGATCCTGCCGTCATACATGACCATCACCTGATCGGTGATGGCGCGAGCGACGGTCAGATCGTGAGTGATGAATAGATAGGCAACGCCGAGCTTCTGGTTGAGCTCGGCGAGCAGATCGAGAATCTGGGCACGGATCGAGACGTCGAGCGCCGAGACCGGCTCGTCGGCGACGACCAGTTTGGGGCGGGTGATGATGGCGCGGGCGATCGACAGGCGCTGGCGCTGGCCGCCTGAAAATTCGTGCGGATATTTGTCCATGTCGCGTGGGCTGAGACCGACCTCGTGTAGGACCTTTGCCACCATCTCGCGCCGCTCCGTATTCGTCGGCTTCTTCTCCAGGACATGCAGCGGCTCGGCGACCAGTTTTTCGACTTTCTGGCGCGGGTCGAAAGAGCCGTAAGGGTCCTGGAACACCACCTGCATGTCGCGGCGCGCCGGCTTGAGCTCCGCCTCGCTCTTGCCGGTGATGACCTCGCCGCGAAACCGGATCGTTCCCGATGTCGGCCCGTCCAGCGCCAGGATCATGCGGGCAAGCGTGGACTTACCGCAGCCGGAACGCCCGACCAGCGCCACCGACTGGCCGGGATCAATCGAGAACGAGACATCGTCGACGGCGCGGATCGGAGCCGCCCGCTTCAGCAGCGACGGGCGACGTCCCGGATAGTCCCGCGTCACGCTGTCTACCTGAACAAGAGGTTTGGCACCCTGGAGCAGGGGGGTGTCTTGGCCGATCTCATGTGTCCTGGCGCGCGCCGGCACATGCATCGAGGCCTGCGCCAGTTGTCGGGTGTAGGGATGGAGCTGTTCGGACAAGGTGCGCGCCGTGTCGCCGGCCTCCATCACTTCGCCGTGGCGCAGGATGGTGATGCGATCCGCCATCTCCGTCACCACCGCGAGGTCGTGCGAGATCAGGAGCAGGCCCATGCGATTTTCCGCGACCAGGTCGCGCAACAGGTCGAGGATCTGCGCCTGCAGCACGACGTCGAGCGCCGTCGTCGGCTCATCGGCGATCAGCAGCTTGGGTTTCAGCGCGCAGGCAATGGCGATGACGACGCGCTGGCGCTGGCCGCCGGAAAGCTCGTGCGGATAGCGCGATAGCGGGAATTTGGTTGTGGGCAGGCCGACCCGGTCGAGCATCTTTCGCGCGCGGTCCTCGGCGTCAGCGCGGCTGGCCTTCGTATGCCAGCGGATGCCTTCGGCGACTTGCTCGCCAATGGTCTTGACCGGGTTCAGCGCCGTCATCGGCTCCTGGAACACCATGCCGATGTCGTCGCCCCGCAGCGCGCACATCTGGTCTTCGCTGGCCGCCAGGATGTCGATGCCGTCGAAGACGACGCGCCCGGTGGCGCGCGCCGACCAGGGGAGAAGCCGCATCACCGTCAGCGCCGTGATCGATTTGCCCGAGCCGGATTCGCCGACCAGCCCCATCACCTCGCCGGGCGCGACGAAGAGCTCGACATCCCTGAGGATCGGCGTGTCGCCGATGCTCAGCGAAAGGTTCTCGATTTCGAGCAGGCTCATCGCTGACGCCGTGACCGGGGATCGAGGATGTCGGCAATACCGTCGCCGAGCAGGTTCAGGCCAAGCACGGTGACGACGATCGCCATGCCTGGAAAGATCGCCATCCAGGGCGCCGCCACCATGCGGGTCTGCGCATCGAACAGCATCCGGCCCCAACTCGGCATCGGTGGCTGTGTGCCGAGTCCGACATAGGAAAGCCCGGCTTCGGCCAGGATGCCGAGCGCGAACTGGATGGTGCCTTGCACCAGAAGCAAGGTGACGATGTTGGGCAACACATGTTCCAGTGTGATCAGTGTTTTGCCTTTGCCGGCGGCGCGCGCGGCGAGGATGAAGTCGCGCGGCCAGATAGCCAGCGCGCCGGCCCGGGCGACGCGGGCGAAGACCGGAATGTTGAAAATGCCGATGGCGATGATGGCGTTGAGCGCGCCCGGCCCGAAGATCGCGGTGATCATGATCGCCGACAGCAGGGCAGGGAAGGCGAAGACGAGATCGTTCAGCCGCATCACCGCTTCGTCGGCGATGCCGCCGCGCGCCGCAGCGAAGGCACCGAGCGGCACGCCGATGCCCATGCCGATGCCGACCGCCACCAGCGCCACGGCGATCGAATTGCGGGCGCCGACCATGATCATCGACAGGATGTCGCGGCCGAAATGGTCGGTGCCGAACCAGTGCGCCGGCGAGGGGGCCTGGGTCTTGTCGGCGATGATCAGCTTGGTGACGTCAAAAGGCGTCCAGAAGAACGAGACGATGGCGACCGCTGCCACCAGCGCGGTGATGACGAAGCCAGCGAGGAACGAGCGGTTGGTGAAGGCCTTGACGAGGATGTCGGCAAAATTTTCCTCTGGAATCTCGAAGCGCAGCGTCATTGGCGGCTTCTCAGGCGCGGATCGACGACCGCATAGGAGAGATCGACAAGCAGGTTGACCGCGATGACGGCGGCCACCAGCAGCATGACGACGCTTTCGACGACGATCAGGTCGCGCTGGGTGATCGCCTGGAACACCAGCCGGCCAAGGCCGGGCAGGTAAAAGACGTTCTCGATGATGATGGTGCCGGCGAGCAGGAAGGCGAACTGCAGGCCGAGAATGGTGAGCACCGGGATCATGGCGTTGCGCAGCGCGTGCCGCCACAGCACCGCGCGATAAGGCAGGCCCTTGGCGCGGGCGGTGCGGATATAGTCCTCGTTCAGCACTTCGATCAGTGCCGAGCGGGTGACGCGGGCGAGGATCGCCGCTTGCGGCAGAGCGAGCGCGATCGCCGGCAGGACCAGCGATTTCAGCGCCGGCCAGACGCCGGCGCTCCAACCCGGAAAACCGCCTGATGGCACCAGCCGCAGCCAGACGGCAAAGAGGTAGATCAGCATCAGCGCAAACCAGAAGTTCGGCACGGCGACGCCAAGCTGGGCGGCGCCCATCGCAATCGTGTCGCCGGCCCGTCCGTGCCTGCCGGCGGAAAACAGCCCGACCGGAATGGCAATGATGGTGGACAGCGCCAGCGCGATCAGCGCCAGCGGCAGCGAGACGACGACGCGCTCGCGGACCAGGTCGATGACCGGCACCGAATAGGTGTAGGAACGGCCGAAGTCGAGGCTCAGCAAGCCGCCGGCCCAGTGCAGATAGCGCAGAGCGAGGGGCGCGTTGAGGCCCATCTGGTTGCGCAGCAGCTCGACCTGGTCGGCGCTGGCGTTCATGCCAAGCATCAGCCGCGCCGGGTCACCGGGAATGATCTCCAGCACGGCGAAGACCACCATCGAGGCCAGAACCAGCGTGATGACGGCGATGGCAAGACGATTGAGAAGATAGGTGGTCATGGGAGGAGGACCGCTGCGCTGCCTCACTCCGTCCACTTCACCTTGGTCAGGTCGTTGGCCTGGATCGGGGCGTTTTCCCAAAAACCCTCGAGCTTGGCGTCCCAGACGCCGGCTTTCGGCAGTTCGTAGAGGAAGCCGACCACGGCATCGTCGGCCAGTATCTTCTGCGCCTCGCCGAGCAGCGTCATGCGCTTGGCCTCATCGGAGGTGAGGTTCAGATCGGCGATGATCTTGTCGAAGGTCGGGTTGTCGTAGTTGAAGTAGTAATCCTTGCGCGAATAGATATCGATGTCGTTGGGCTCGGTGTGGGAGACGATGGTCAGGTCGTAATCCTTCTTGGTGAAGACCTGGTCCAGCCACTGCGCCCATTCCACGGGCACGATCTGCAGATCGATGCCGACATCGCGAAGCTGCGACGCGATGATCTCGCCGCCAAGCCGCGCATAGGGGGGCGGCGGCAGTTTCAGCGTCGCCTTGAAGCCGTTCTCCAGACCGGCTTCCTTCAGCAGTTCCCTGGCCCTCTCGACATTGTGCGGATAGAGGCCGGTGAGGTCGACATAGGCCTTGTTGGCGGGCGACATGTGCGAGCCGATCGGCACGCCAAGGCCGGCCGAGGCGCCGTCGATGATCGCTTTGCGGTCGAGCGCAAACGAAATCGCCTGCCTGACCTGCAGTCTGTCGAAAGGCGGTTTCTTGTTGTTGATCGAGAGAATGGTTTCACCCTCGGTCGCGCCGATCACCACCTTGAAGCGCGGGTCGTCCTTGACCTGCGCGACACTGTCGGGATCGGGGAAGAAGGGAAAGGCCTGGACATCGCCGGAAAGCAGCGCCGGTATCGCGGCGGCGGCATCGGGAACGATGCGGAACTCCGCCTTGTCGAGGGACACCGGGGCGCCCCAGTAAGTATCAGACTTGATCAGCGTGATCGACGAGCCCTTGGCCCAGCTCTGGAACCTGAATGGGCCGGTGCCGACAGGCTTTTCCTTGTTGGTGTCGGCTGTCTCCGGCGCGACGATGACCGCGTCGCCCCAGCCCATATTGTAGAGGAAGGAACTTTGCGGGTTCTTCAGCGTGATCTTGACCGTCGCCGGATTGACGACCTCGATCGTATCGATGGCGGCGAACAGGCCCTTTTGTGCGTTGACGGAGTTGTCGGCGCGGGCGCGATCGAGCGAGAATTTCACGTCGTCGGCGTTGAAGTCGGTGCCGTCGTGAAACTTGACGCCGGTATGCAGCTTGAAGGTGTAGACCTTGCCGTCGTCGGAAATGGTCCAGCTTTCGGCGAGATCCGGCAGCACCTCGCCGTTCGGACCGATGCGGGTCAGCCCCTCGAACACATTGGCGTAAAGCACTTCGTCGATCGCCGCCGCAGCACCCGCAGTCGGGTCGAGATGCGGCGGTTCGAGCGTGATGCCGATGACCAGATCGGTCCGCACGGCGAACGCCGAGGTCCCAGTGGCCACCACCAGGCCCGCAGCGGTGAGAATGGTTTTCCACAATTTCATCGTGCAGCTCCCGATATGCTCAAAAAACCCGGTGGATAGAAGCGTGATTTCGCCAAGGAGTAAATTGCGTTTCGTGCTTTCCGGCAGCGCCGGCGGGAATGTTTTCCGTTAGCCGCCGGCTCAAGCGATCGAAGCTTTCCGTCGCAGCCGGGTTACCGTGCGCCGGCGGCCCCTGAGCAATATGTTCAGCCCGATCGCCATCACCTTGGCAGATTCGACCATGTCGGAGATCCCTACCCATTCGTCGGGCCTGTGGGCGAGGTCGAGAATGCCCGGGCCATAGGCGATGCAGTCGTAGATGTGGCCGATGCGGGCAATGTGCTTCTGGTCGTAGGTGCCGGGTGAAATCACGTAGTCGGGCTCGCGGTCGAATATCTCCATGATGCCCTGCGCCACCGCCTTGACCACCGGTGCATCGCGCTCGGTCATCAGCGGCAGCACCTCCATGAGATCGCGGATCTCGTAGTCGAATTTCTTGCGCTCGCGCTTCAGCCGGTCGAGGATATCAGTCACCTCGCTCTTGACCGTGCCGAGGTCCTCCTCCAGCAGAAAGCGGCGGTCTATGGTCAGCCGGCAGGAATCGGGCACGTTGGGCGAGGGCAGGCCGGGCCGGAAATCCTCGCTCTGGCCGCCGTGGATCGAGTTGATGTTCATGGTCGAGCGCTTTGCCCCATCGGGCACGACCGGCATGCGCGTCGTCTTGCGGTCGAGTGCCGGGAACAGCTCGTCCTCAAAAGCACTAAGCACGGCGCCCATATGGCGCACCGCGTTGTCGCCGAGGAACGGCATCGAGCCGTGGGCGATCTCGCCCTTGGTCTCGATCTCCGCCCACCAGACGCCGCGATGGCCAAGGCAGATGCGGTCCTTGTTCAACGGCTCGGGGATGATGACGTGGTCGACCTTCGGCTTGGAGAAATAGCCGAGCTTGGCCAGATGGGCGACGCCGCCGAAGCCGCCGGACTCCTCGTCGACCGTGCCCGATATTTCGATGGCGCCTGGAAAATCTGGGAAGACCTCCATGAAGGCCTCGGCGGCGACGATCGAGGAGGCCAAGCCGCCCTTCATGTCGCAGGCGCCGCGGCCATAGACCTTGCCATCCCTGACAATGCCGGCGAAGGGATCGAGGCTCCAGCCGTCGCCGGCTTCGACCACGTCGATATGCGAGTTGAAATGCACGCAGGCGCCGGGCGAGCGCCCATCGAAGCGGGCGACGACATTGACGCGCGGGTAGCGGTCGGTATCGCCGGGCGTGTCTTCGGCGCGGATGAATTCGACTTCGAAACCGCGTTTCCTCAGCCGCGCTCCGACGTATTCGGCGCATGGCCGATAGGCTTCGCCTGGCGGATTGATTGTCGGAAAGCGGATCAGATCCGCGGTCAGCGCGACCAGGTCGTCGACCCGATCATCGACCGCTTTCAGGAGCCGTTCGTTCATTTCGTTCATTCGACGAATTGAGCAGCCAACCGTGCGCTTTGGCAAGCCTGTTAGCGGACCGCGCCGCTGCTGCGTGTTGTTGCGGCAACTATCGCGGGATTCGTTCAAATTCGCTGCTTTGGATTGGCGAATTCGTCAAGGAGTATGTGGTTACCTCACTTGCCATTTAAAAAATCAAGAATAGCGTGAAGACAGGCAGGCAAGTGCAATCAAAGGGGTTTGATCGCATGAAAAAGACCGTTCTCATGGCAGCGTTACTGGTAACGATGCTGTTCGGTTCTTCGGTCGAGGGCTGGGCAGCCAAGCTGGTTGCAAGGATCGACGTGTCATCGCAGACGATGACTGTAAGATACGGTCAGGCGGTTTACCGATGGCGAGTATCGACGGCGCGCAAGGGGTATATCACGCCGCGCGGCAGCTACCGGCCGCAACGAACGGCACGGATGTGGTATTCGCGCAAATACGACATGTCGCCGATGCCTCATTCGGTGTTCTACCGCGGCGGCTATGCTATCCATGGTACGGGCGCGGTGAAGTCTCTCGGGCGCCCCGCGTCGCATGGCTGCGTGCGGCTGCACCCCGCCAATGCCGCCGCCTTCTATTCGATGGTGCGGCAAGCCGGCTTCCGCAACACGCGTATCGTCGTGACCAACTAACTTTAGGTGGTTGCAAGCTCGTGGTTCCTACAAGAAGTCAGAACGGGCGCTTCTTGTGAGGCAACGCCGGCTTTCCGCTCTGAACCAATTCGTCGGCGAAAGTGGGAGCACTATTTACGTGGGCAGGCTTTGGGCAGAATATACGGGGTGGGAGGAAGCATTCGGAATCCCTGAATAA
>NZ_RZSW01000012.1:0-34388 GCF_003997375.1 Mesorhizobium sp. M5C.F.Ca.IN.020.29.1.1
TTCTCATTCGAAAAGCTCAAAGGGACCAGATAGGATGGCGACTATCACCATTGATCAACAGAACATCCTCGTTGGCATCCGTCCAATAGAACCGGCTGACGACTCCACCTTGTACGCTTCCGAAGTTACCTCGTTGGGACTGCCGCCAAAGAAGAGATTTTTCCCGCCATCGGATAGTTCGACAAGGGCAGATTCAATCCTGATAACGTCGTCTATCGGGTGATGTCGGCTCTGCCGCAGCACCCATGGCAGTTCCATCGTTCACCTCGCGGCAAATGCCCATCTTTCTGCCACCGCTTCTTGCCGCGGGTCCGTCTGAGTCAAGCCGGTGCGTTCGATGTTTCCGGAAAGATGCGCAACGCCGGCCGAAGCGGAAGGCTCGAAACGCGCTTGACTTCAACACGCCGAATAGAGAAGCAACCCCGTTTGCGTACAGCTGCAAAGACTAAGGACGGGCCGCCGCTCAGACCACGGTCATAACGTCAAGAAGGCACGAATGGCCAAAGAGGAGAGTGGCGTCGGAGAGCCGCAGAGCACTGGCTGAGCGAAGAATTTGCGGTTGCCTGCTTCTGCAGCGGGCCAATTGTCGAGTTCGGAACCCAAAATGTCGGCAATTTGACAATGCGTGTGGTCAGACAATGCACAAAATCAGACATTTGAGTTGGTACGCCGCTTGCGTGTGAACAACCTCATCGTCCGATCGCTTGTGAGAGCGAGACGGATAGGTTGGCAATATTGAGGAAGGCGGGAACTAGCTATGCCGCGAACTGACGTAGAGCGATTCGTCAACGATTTAGGGAAAAAAGGCAGTCCGCTTGAAAAGCTCAAACCACGATTTGGAGGCCTTGCATCGATTGTAGCGATTGGAAAGAGCCTCGACTACAATATCACGCTTGATCAGGTTAAAAGTTACATTCGATCGAACATTCGACAGAAGTCGAGTAGCAAGAAGCTCAGCGCGATTGCGAGCCGCACGCGTGATTCCAGCGTTTCTGGCTTAAACAACCTTGTGCAGACCACTGCGTTGACTAATTACGCTTCGGCTGTACCCATGAGTTCTGTGATAATCGGGGAAAAGGCTACAGTCGCCGCGGTTGTTGTAGTTATTGTAATTGTTGTTGTGGTCGCGACCTAATGCAAATGTTAGCTCTGAGCGCATTGGCTCCGACGAGCCGGTCTGAAGAAACTGCCCAGGATGAGATCATGCTATCAGGCCTACAAGGGGCAGCTTCAGGGGCTCACCTGTACCCTTTGGCCGAACACTGGCGACAAATTCTCAACCGGCGCACGCCGGAGGAACGGCGCACGTTGTCCCACGTCAAGCGCTTCATGGAGCGGCTGGCCGGTGACGGGAAATTCCGCACGGCACTCGCGGAGAACCTCGACGCCCCTCGAGCGTTAACAGAGCGCTACGGCATTGAAGTTGACCCATTGGAGATGCTGCCGCTCTGGTGCGGTGACTACCTGAAGTTCCGCTTCAAGCCGGAGTCTGCTTCGTGGCCGCTGGCTATGTTGTGGGACGAATATATGCGCGAGATATCGCACCATCGCGACCTCCTGCGCGACCAAGGCGAAATGTCGATGATCGACCATCGCTTTCATGCCTGGCGCGAGCGCCAAATTCGGCGCTGTAACGACGAATTGGGCGAATTGGCGCCGTCAATCACGCACCCCATCATCGCTTTCGAGCTAAGCGAAGGCTGCACCGTCGGTTGCTGGTTCTGTGGCCTCTCGGCGGACCGCTTCAAGGGTTACTTTGAATATAGCGAGGAGCATGCAGAGCTCTGGCGCGGCGTAGTCGGCGTCGCGAGCGAGATGTTTGGTTCGGCGGCCCGCACTGGCTTCTGCTACTGGGCCACAGATCCGATCGACAACCCGGACTACGACCGTTTTCTGCTAGACTACCATCAAATCACGGGTGCTTTGCCACAGACGACGACGGCCGCACCGCTCAAGGATGAGGCACTCACCAGGCGCGTGCTCGAACTGTTCAAACGCTTCGGTGGCGTGACGAATCGTTTTTCCGTGCTAAGTACGAAGCATCTCAATCAGATTCACGCGGCGTTTTCGCCCGAGGACCTGATCGGGGTCGAACTCATCCTGCAGGGCAAGGCGGCGCCGACCGCTAAGGCTTTCGTCGGGCGCGCACGCGCGCGGAAAGAAAAATTCAAGGTAGCCAGTAAAGATGACGCAACCGCATTACCCGAGGGTTATCCCACGACGATCGCTTGTGTTTCCGGCTTCCTCGTAAATATGCGGCAGGGACGTTTGCAACTGGTAACGCCGGTACCGGGTAGCGAACGCTGGCCTCTCGGGTACCGAATTGTGGGTCAACGTTTCTTCAGGACGCCCGACGAGTTCCGGGAGGGGCTCCAGAGCATCATCGACGAGCATATGCTCGAAAGCCCACCTCCCAACCTACCGATCCGCTTCCGCGGAGGCCTGCAATACGAGGCTGGGTACCGGTACTTCCATCTCCGGTCACGCAACATTGAATACCGGGTGCTCGACGATGTCGTTCCGATTTCCGTTGGCGATCTAATCGCGTGCGGCAATTGTACAGCCTCGGAGCTGATTATGCGCGTCACGACGGACGGCGCAAGCGCCCTTGCTGTCGCAGACATGCTCGATCAGTTGTACGCGGCCGGGGTAATCGAAGAGGACCTCGACGAGGTTTCACTTGGCACAACATCGACGGTATGACGGGCCGCAGGGCGCTGGCTTGTCTACCCCATGCACTGGACGACGGTCCCCACTGGGCTACTTGGCGCGATCAGATGCTTCGGGGAGGCATGACGCAAATCGGCGGTCCGCTTTACAGGCACAACACGCGTTGATGGGCCATCGGTAGATAAATGCGCTTGGCCGCTACCTGCGTAGCCTGTGCTCCTGGGAACGACCGAGCGTCCCGAGCTGAGGGCGGAGCGGTTTCTGGCCGACCGGTTCAGCGACGAGGCACGCGTCACGGTCTACCGGACCGGCGACCTGGCGCGTTATCTGGCGGACGGCAATCTGGAGTTCATGGGCCGGCGGCGCTAAGCTCCAGTCAACATATCGTGCGCGGCCGAGAAGCTGCACCGCCAACCGCCGCGCCCGGCCGCGGGCGAGTTGCGAATGGTCGCGCCATACTTCTCATAGGTCGGCTCGGCATGCGTGGTGGCGTGCGACGTATTCGAAGCAGCCACCCTGGTCGATCGCGACGTCGACCAGTACCGCGTCCTTATTCATGCCAGACAGCATTTCGCGCGTCACCAGCTTGGGAGCCGCCGCACCCGGGATCAGCACCGCGCCGACGACGATGTCGGCCGAGAAGCATTCGTCCTCGAGCGCCTCGACGGTCGAATAGCGGGTGTGGACCCGGCCGTTGAAGATGTCGTCGAGCTGGCGCAGCCGCGGGATCGAGCGGTCGATGATGGTGACGTCGGCGCCAAGGCCGGCCGCCATCTGCGCGGCATGCAGGCCGACGACGCCGCCGCCGAGCACAGTGACCTTGCCGGGCAGCACGCCGGGTACGCTGCCGAGCGGCACGCCGCGACCGCCATTGGCCCTCTGCAGCGCAGTCGCGCCGGCCTGGATCGACAGGCGGCCCGCGACTTCCGACATCGGCGCCAGCAGCGGCAGGCCGCCGCGGTCTTCGGTGACCGTCTCATAGGCGATGGCCGTCACGCCCGAGGCCAGCAGACCCTTGGTCTGCTCCGGATCCGGAGCGAGATGGAGATAGGTGTAGAGGATCTGGCCGTCACGGAGCTGGACCTATTCGTTGGGCTGCGGCTCCTTGACCTTGACGATCATGTCAGACTTGGCAAACACGTCGGCGGCCGTCTTGGCGATGGTGGCGCCGGCGCCGCGATAGGCGTTGTCGTCGGCGCCGATGCCGGCGCCGGTCTCGACCAGCACTTCGTGGCCATGCGTGACATATTCGCGGACCGATCCCGGCGTCAGGCCGACGCGGTATTCGTGGTTCTTGATTTCCCGGGGGCAGCCGACGCGCATTCGCTCCTCCTCGAATTTCTGATTTTGCGGGGTGGACCATAAAACCATAAATAGCGCGGCAAGTGTTTGCGTATCCGGTTGTTGCCGGGCGCGGCAATCGCTATTCCTTGCGCCAAAATCCGTTCTATTCGCATGAAGCATGAACAATGTCGCTCGACAGGATCGATATCGCCATTCTCGAGACATTGCAGAAGGATGGGCGGATATTCTAACGATGCGCGCACCCGGATGCAGTCTGGCTTGAATCGCCATTGCTATGAAAGACGGCTTCGCGAAATATTCCTGCTCGGCGTCGCCGCTCATGCTGGCGAAGTGCAGGACGGCGATTTACGGCTTCGGCGGCGGTGGGATTTCTACCACCAATACGTCGCTCCGAATGACAGGCGCGGTACGCCTTCAATCCGAACCCGTCTCTCAGTTCGAAATCCTCGCTGCCGCATGAGGTTGCCAACGCTCTGGCAAATTCTCTGACCAGACAAAACTTTACGGCGGAACCGCTGCCGCAATTCGATGTTTCTCATGCCACCGCAGGCTTGCAGTTGAAGGCGGCAGGACGGGTCGACTGTTGGTACTGACTGAAGCCGGTGGTCAGGTCATCACCGCCAGCTGTGGCGCTTGCCATCTGCGGCCAACCGCTGGACGACGGGCTCAAGGTCTTCGATCGCGATTCGCGTAAGGAGTTCGATCTGATGTTCCATGAAAAAATGGTCGCCGGCGCAAAAATGGGCCTTGAACTGCTTCGTGGTATGCTCTTTCCAGCCGATAATGTGGTTGCCTGTAACATATGGGTCGACGCGGCCGCCTATCGCAGTGATTGGAGCGTCGAGCGGAGGATGGGAACCGTAGCGATAGGCATTGTTCATCGCGTAGTCCGCCTGGATAATCGGAAGCATCATCGCGTGCATTTCGGGATCTTCGAACAGGGCCTTGTTGTTGGCGAAATTTACCTCCTTTAGCATCTCGACGAACTCGCTCTCGTCGAGTTCGTGTTCGGCCTTGCCGGTCCCGTGATTGAACTGCTGGACGTCAATGGCTAACTGGTCGTCATTGTAGATCTGTGGCGAGCGACCACCGGCCACAAAGAAGTATTCCGGCTGCAGCCCGTGATCGCGGCGTACCCGATGGGCAATCTCGAAGGCCTGGACACCGCCATAGCAAAACCCGAAGAACGCGAACGGTTTGTCCTTAAGGAAGGGCAGCATCTCCGGCACGATGCCGTCGACCATGTCCTCCATCCGCAGCCAGAAGCCCTCTTCAAGGCGCGCGCTGCGGCCTGGCATCTGCAGGATGCCGAGCTCGATGTGATCCGGCATCTTGTCGATCCAGTGCTGGAATACGAGCGGGCCGCCGCCGGCATAGGGAAAGCCGATCAGGCGGATCGGCGCGTCGGGCTTCGGACGCGGAATGACCACCGCGCTCTTGTCGTAGCTCTGGGCGCTGTCGGCCAGGACCGGCGCTGTCGGTACCGCCTCGCTGTCCGCAATACCCCCAAGAGTGGCGGTCACCTGCGTCTCAGTATCGGCCGCGATCTCCGCGATTGAGGCACCCATCACGAGCTTCTGGAGCGAAACCTTGATGCCGCTCTTGGCGAGTTTGTTGCGGAACTCAATCGTAGCCAAGGAGTCGAATCCCATTTGGTTGAGCGCTTCGTCCATCGGCAGGCTGTCCGGATCGGCGATGCCGAGCACACGGGCGACTTCTCCGCGCAGGAAGCTTTCGATCGCCTGACCGCGTTCGCTCGGCGCTACCGAGCCGAAGAGCCGCGCAAGTGGATCTGTCGCCTCGTCGTCATTGGTCGCCTGCCGATTCTTGTGCACATTCGACAGAGGCGTGAGCCAAGCAGGCGTTTCCCCGTACTGCTTCTTGGCGAAACGTCGCCACAGGATCGGCGCTGCGGTGAGCGTGCCAGTTGAGGCGAACAGGCCCTCCAGCCGCTCGAGCGCCTCCCGGTTGCGGATCGCGAGCAGGCCGAAATCGGTCAGGCGCTTGCGCAGGCGCTCGTCGAGTCCGGATGCCATGCCGGTTTCCGCCCACGGACCCCATTCGATGCTGACACCTGGCAGACCCTCGGCGTTGCGGCCCTCGACAATGCGGTTCATGGCGGCATTGGCGGCCACGTAAGCCGCTTGGCCCTTCATACCGAGAAGCGCGCTAACCGAGGAGAAGCAGACGAAGAAGTCGGGTGAGAAGCGACGGCTCGCGTTATCGAGAACGAGCGTACCCTGGAGTTTGGCCCGAAGTGCGCGTTCGAGTTCGCTCGCCTCCTCGATCGATCCGAGCGTGGCGTCCTGAACGATTCCGGCGGTGTGAATGATCCCGCCGAGTTGATGGCCCGCCTCCGAGAGATCGCCCAGGATTCGCTCGACTCCGACCTGGTCGGCGATGTCAACCGCATGCGCCGCGATCTCAGCGCCGGAACGGCGCAGGGCTTCGAGCCGTTCCCGTTTGGTGCCGTCCGCGACGGCCCTGTTGAGAAGCACGAGGCGGCGCGCACCGCGATTTATCAGCCATTCGGCCATTAGCGATCCGAGAGCGCCAAGCCCGCCGGTGACGAGATAGGTCTTCTGCGGATCGACCGCGCAATCCGTACCGACATTGCGGCTTTCGCTGAGGCGCAGGACATAGCGTTCCTCGCCGCGCACGGCGTAGGCGGTCTCCGACCCAGAGCCACCGAAAAGAATGCCGATCGCGACCGCGATTTCTGCGTCGCTCGGCTCCGCGCCGAGATCGATGTCACCCCCCCACAGATCGGGATGTTCGCTCGCGAGCACCATCGCCATGCCATGTAGTGAGGCGCTGACCAATGAGGCTGGACGAGCGGCGTCCTGAATTGGTGTGTCTGTTTGCGGCACGGCACGGCCGGACTGGCCGACGACCCATATCTTCGCCTTCGTCAGATTGCCATGCTTGGTCGCTGCCTGAACCGTCTGGACGAACTGCATGAGGGTGGCGGCGTGGCTGTGCGCCGCCTCGACGATCTGTCCACTTGACGCGCCTTCCGCGCTCTCAGGAGTGACGATGATCCCCGCGACATACTCGTCGAGCACACCGCCAGATAGACCTGTTTCGACATTCGAAAGAACGACCGCTGTCTGCTTGGGCCCTTCCCGCTTCGCCTCGATCGCCTGAGCCAAACGTCCGGCGAGACCGAGGGCATTGCCCAGGATAATCCAGAGGGCCTTGTCTTTCGGCAGTTGCGGCGCTGACTGCTTTTCCACGTGCCATTCGCGGCGGCAGTGCCATGCCAGCCGGTCGCTCGCTTTCGTGTCGATCCAGTGATGCTGACGCTCGAAGGGATAGAGCGGAAGATCGACGAGCCGGCGTTCATTATCCGGCAGATCGGTGAGCGTATTGATCGCAAGGCCGGCGACGAAAAGGCGGCCCGCGGTCTCGGCGAGAACCTCTTCGTCATTGCGGGTGCGATTGAGGCTCGAGACGAATTGCGAGGGCGAGGCAATGCCATCTAGGGCCGCCTGCGCCATCGGAGTGAGGACCGGATGCGGTCCGATTTCCAGGAAGAGATTCGCCCCAATTTCTTGCGCCGTCATTATGCCCCGATGGAACAGGACGGGCTGGCGAACGTGGTCGGTCCAGTAGCGCGCGTCAGCGACTTCGTCGCCGGCGACCTTACCCGTCTTCGCACTGACCAGTCGGCCATCGGGCTTGGCGAAATCGAGGGTGCTCGCGAACGCCTGAAACTGTTCGAGGATCGGATCCATGAGATGCGAATGAAAGGCGTGCGAGACCTTCAACTGCGTCGTGCGGATGCCTTTTTCCTTGGCGACCTTGATCAGCGTTTCAAGTGCGTCCGTCTCGCCCGCGACCACCGTGCTGGCTGGTCCGTTCTCGGCCGCGATGGCGAGCTCAACTTCGGAGTCCCGGATCATCTGATGGGCTGTGTCCGGATCAGCTGTCAGGACGACCATGCCGCCATTACGTGGAAGCCGACCCATCAGTTCGCCGCGCTTGGTGATCAGCTGCAGCCCGTCCTCGAGTGAGAACACGCCGGCAAGATGGGCCGCCACGTATTCTCCGATGCTGTGGC
This sequence comes from Mesorhizobium sp. M5C.F.Ca.IN.020.29.1.1, assembly GCF_003997375.1. Lineage (NCBI taxonomy): Bacteria > Pseudomonadati > Pseudomonadota > Alphaproteobacteria > Hyphomicrobiales > Phyllobacteriaceae > Mesorhizobium > Mesorhizobium sp. M5C.F.Ca.IN.020.29.1.1. The sequence continues at coordinate 8,039 of NZ_RZSW01000012.1, forward strand.
CCATGACGATCTCTGGGACGAAGCCCCTGGCCTCGAGAACTCGGGCGAGTGCAAATTCGATCGCGAACAGGGCGGGCTGGGTATATTCGGTATCGTGAACGAAATGGGCGAGCGTCCCGTCACCGTATAGGATGTCGCTCAATCCGTGCTTGCGAATCCGTGCGACCACCGCGTCACAGGCGTCGAAGGCTTCGCGGAAGATCGGATCACTCTCGTAGAGTCCGCGCCCCATACCTTCGCCCTGGCCGCCCTGTCCGGTGAACAGAGCGGCGGGAACCACATGTTTGGAGAGATCGACACGGGCATAATCGTTTGCGCGAAGACTCTCGGCCAGCCCTCTGGTTGTCCGACCGGTCGCGAAACTCCGATACTCAAAAGCGCGGCGGGCGGTGTTCGCAGTAAAGCAGATGGCGTCGCGCTCGTTGGGCTCTGCCGTATCGAGTCGCAAGGCAAAACTCTTGGCCATGGCGCCCAGGGCCTGTGGCGTGCGTGCCGAAATGTTCAGCGTACGAGGAAGGTCCGGGTGGTGCGGCGCATCATTCGGCTGAGATAAACCGTTCGTCTCGCTCGGTGCTTCCTCCAAAATGACATGGGCATTCGTTCCGCCCACGCCGAACGAACTGATGCCCGCGCGTCGTGGACCCTTGGACGTCCAGGGCACAGCGCTAGTCGGCACGGCGAAGGGAAGGCGATCGAAGTTGATCTCCGGATTGGGCGTCTTGAAATTGACCGCCGGCGGCAAGGTTCGCGACTTCAGTGCCATGACCGTCTTGATTACACCCGCGATGCCGGAAGCGGCGATCGTATGGCCGATATTAGCCTTCACCGAACCAAGGGTAATCGGCGCGACATCCGCCGGCAAACCGGCGAACACTTCGCTGAGGGCTTCGATTTCGATCGGATCACCCAGTTTCGTGCCCGTTCCGTGCGTTTCCAAGTAGGAGATCGTTTCCGGCGCGAGCGAGCTGTTCATGAGTGCTCTTGCGACGACGCTCGATTGGCCCTCGATGCTCGGCGCCGAGAAGCTGATCTTGTCGTTTCCGTCATTGTTGATCGCCGATCCGCGAATAACAGCGTGGATGGTGTCACCTTCGGCAAGCGCGTCATCGAGACGTCGAAGCGCAACCACGCCGACGCCACTCGAAAACACCGTGCCGCTGGCCTCGGCATCGAACGGACGGCAGTGGCCGTCGCGGGACAAGATCATGCCCTCTTGATAGCGATAGCCCGCACGGTCGGGAATGATTGCAGTGACACCGCCCGCCAGCGCCATGTCGCATTCGCCGTTCTGCAGACCGCTGCAGGCCAGATGGAGACTTACGAGTGAGGTCGAACAAGCTGTCTGGACGCTGATGGCGGGGCCGATGAGGTTGAGGCGATGGGCCGCCCGAGTCGCTAAGTAATCCTTATCGTTTCCCAGCATGGCCTGGAAGCCGGTCATGGTGTCGAGCATGCCTTCCTTGCTGAAATCGTGCGAGCCGGCTACGCTCCTGGCGAAATAAGTGTTCGGGCCGGAGCCGGCATAAATGCCCGTTGTCATCTCGGTCGAACGGACGGCGTAGCCAGCATCTTCGATGGCGTGCCAAATGTTTTCCAGGAATAATCGGTGCTGCGGATCGAGGAGAGCCGCTTCACGAGGCATGATGCTGAAGAAGTCAGCGTCGAAGTAGCTGAGGCCCGTAAGTGGCGCGCCGTGGCGGATATAGTCCTCCGCTTCCCACTGCTCGGGGTCGACGCCCGCGCCGGCGAGTTCAACATCCGACAACTGACGAACGCTCTCGCGTCCGGCAATAATGTTTTCCCAGAACGCCTTGGGCGTATCCGCATCGGGGAACCGGCAGGCCATGCCAATAATCGCGATGGGGGTAGCTCTGTGAATGGGGCCGTTCATTTTCACCTCGTCGCTGCTCCGGCCTTCTGATCTTTGGTTCCCGGAGCGTGTTGTCTGCTGGAGCGGGTCATCGGTGCGCAGGATCAGCGCGGAGAAGCGCGTCCTTTGGACGACATACGCCGGGTTGCGAGTCCAGCCAACGTCGTGTTCGATGCATCGCCCTTCGCCGAGTTTCGCGATAAATAGTCTGCGAGCCCCCTCGGCGAAGGATGCCGGAAGACCAAGATCGCTGATATATTAATCCCGAACTGGCGGCGAAGGCGGCGTTGAAGCTCCGGGACCATGATCGAACGCGCGCCGAAATCGAACACGTTGTCCGAATCCGCGAGCGAGGGATGGTCCAGAAGCTCCCGCCAGTGGGAGGTAATCGCGCCGCACAGGTCACCGCTCTTCGTCGATCCGCTTGTAGTGGCACTGGCAGCCTTCTCGACAGGCGGTGCCGCGGTCTTGACCTTTTCGGCAAACAGCTTTTCAGCGATTGATTTGCGATCGACCTTGCCACTCGCCGTTTTAGGCATCGCGCTCATGATCTGGACACGGTCCGGCGCCATGTAGCTAGGGAGCATCTTACGGACATGGGCGCGAACTACTGTTTCGAGACAGTCGGTTGGCGCCTGATCTTTGCTCGTTAGGCAGGCGATCAGCCGTCCCATTCCATTTGCATCACGCTCGAAAACCATGGCGACTTCGGCCACGTCTGGGTGATCAGCTATAACGCTCTCAATTTCCCCAAGTTCAACCCTATAGCCGTCGATCTTGATTTGGTGGTCACGGCGACCACAGAAGAAAAAACAACCACTTTCATCTGACGTCGCAAAGTCGCCGGTCCGATACAATCTCGTTGGCGTGCCGTTAATATCGATAGTCACGAACCGTTCCTCTGTTCGCTCCTTATCCTGGAAATAACCCTGCGCGAGACAAATGCCACCGACATAGAGCTCTCCCACCTCTCGTGACCTCACCGGTCGCGCGTCTTCATCTAAAATAAAGAGTTCGACATTCGGCAGAACCCGACCGATGGGCGGTAACCTAGGCCATTCCGCTGGATTGCTATCAAGCTCGTGACAGGTGACCACGTGTGTCTCAGAGGGACCGTACTGATTGAAGAGCCGACACTCGGGGAGCTTGCTGAAAAACTCGCGCAAAGCGGAAGAGACCACGAGTTGTTCCCCGGCGGTGTGGATTTCCCGTAGACTGTCGGGAAACTGTTTGCGCTCCACGCAATTCGACGCCAATTGTTGGAGGGCGATAAATGGCAGGAACAATCGTTCCACCTGGGCACGCTGTATCTCGTCCGAAAGCAAATCGGGGTCGATCCGCTGTTCATTCGTTAGGATGACGATACGGCCACCTGAGCAGAGCGTGGAGAAGATCTCCTGAAACGATACATCAAATGAAATGGGGGCGAACTGAGCCGTTGCCCCATTGCCTGACAGGCTCGAAAGTTCGATCTGCCAGTTCACGAGGTTTTGAAGCGCTGCTCCTCCCATGTCGACTGCCTTCGGTTTGCCAGTCGAACCCGAGGTAAAGATAACGTAGCCACTGGAATTCGGCGACAGCGCCACATCTCGGTCGGACGATCCAGCACCGGCTGCGCCCACTCCAATTTCCTCGACCATCACCGCCGAGCCCGACGAAACATCCTTGAGGATCGCCGAATAGACGGCCGATGAACTGAGGAGCACGCTCGGGTCCACTTGCGCAAGCATCTCGCGAATGCGACTCTCTGGAAGATTTGGTTCCACGGGAACGTAGGAAACACCCAGGATTTGACAGCCCAGGATCGCCGCGATCCGGTCAACACCGATGGGCAAATGAATTGCGACGCGGTCCAAACCCGCTTCACGTCCAGTTTTTAGGGCGCGAGCTATCTCACAGGCTCGCAGCCACAAATCCATGTAGTTGATCGTTTCTGTTCCGAAAACGACAGCCGGACGACGAGGAAATTCGGATGCATACCAAAGCACGGACGCTGCAATGGTCCGCTCTGAAGGGCCTGAGGCGTTGTTTAAACTCTGCATGACTTCCCTCAGAATGCCGGACATTGCTAAATACATTTTTACTGTATCCGTGGTAAGCTCACAGTCAATCCAGTCAATTAAATTTCACATGTTCTTAATATTTCGACCGAGGTGTGCGGGCATCGCCAGATACAGTGCCGATCCCCTAGATGTTTAGATGGGGTATTCGGCTTTGCCCCACGTCGGTGCGGCTGCGCGGCTGGCCTCGAATAACGACAACGGCGGCCAGGCAGGATCGCTCGAGAGAGCGAGCAACGCCATCTGGTCGATCAGCTTCGTAATCTCATCCAGCGATGACTGTTAGCGCCATCAACTGCAAAACCGACCGCTCCTTTCCAATGCGCTGCCGCCCACCGCGTCCCCCCTCATCCAATGTTCGGATTGATAGATCCCAGATATTCTCACCGATCCAGTCACCCGCGCACGGGTCTCCTGGCGCTACATATGGGCAAGGGATACAAGCTTGTTGCCATCCTGGGGCACGATTCCGCGTTCCTAGGCAGGGACCCGATTTCCCGCACGATCCGTCAGGTCGGACTTTTCAAGAATCGCAAAAATCTGCTCATGCGCTTCCATGATGTCGCGTTCGAGGGCGTCGGCGGCTGCCAAGCCATTGCCCTTCTCCAACTGGTCAATGATTTCGCGATGATTATGGTGGCCCGGAACAACTCTCGTTTCCTTTCGCCTGAGGCCGAGGACTCGGCCCGCCTGTAGCCAATGCGCCTCGATTGTGTTCATCAAGACCTTGTTTTCAGAGAGATTGTAAACTGCGAAATGAAACAGTTGATTCAGCTTCAGATACTTTTTCACGTCAGCGTTCTTCTCCATATTGAGCAGTTCCATCTTTTCATTGATTTCTCTGAGATAGTTTAGGCTCTTCCCGGCAGATTTCTTCACACCCCAGACTATGGCCTGCCGTTCATTCAGAAGGCGCACTTCCAGAAGATCGCGGAGGCCTTCAGCAGTGATCATTGGAACGCGCGCGGACTGACGCGGCGCCCGTTCGAGTATGTCGATGCCGCTAAGCCGGTTGAGCGACTCGCGGATTGGCATATGGCTGGTGCCGAATGCGACAGCCAGTTCCTTGAGACGCATCGGCTGCCCGGGCGAAAATTCCCCGGACATCAGTGCGTCCTTCAGTTCGGCATAGACATGCTCAATCGTCGAACTTGGGGAAGCCTTCAATGGTGGTATTTCGTACTTCGGGCCTTTTGTCGCCATTTGGCATGATCTCCAAAACCGGCGCCTCGAACGCCCTGTGAACACGTCTCACGCTGCATGAAAACGGCGGGGCACCAGCCCGCCCGAGCCCTGATCCGCTGGTCCACGCCTGAAGTGCGGCGCATCGCAAACCACTTGGCAGTGCACCTGCCGCCGAGATTTCCGGCCACGACGACCCAGGGCAGCCGCCATCTCCAGCGCCCTGGTTCCGAAGCTTCGGCAGCCTTAACGATGTATCAGCCGGAGCCGCTACATTGACATATGCTGGGGTGTTACTGCCAACCAGGTCAACACATGGCCAGCAGCGATGCTAAAGCGAATGTCGTAGTGCTGGCCCTCGAGCAATTCTGGACAGATAGTTTTTGTCAGATGCAGTCGTAGTTGCCCGTTTCTAGGCGTCGTTCGTAACTCTGCACAGTCGAATCCGAAAAAGCGCCTTGCCACAGGATAGAGCGCTTTGAAAAGTGTCTCTTTGGCCGAAAAAACTAGGCTCGCCAGCCCGTCTGAAGAGAGGACCACTTGCCGAGCGATCAAGGCGCGCTCATCCTCATTGATGGTCATGTTTAGGATCGCATCCAGAGCATGACCGCTGGCCAGCGCCTCAACGTCGACACCTGCCCGCCAGTTCGCATTGGCGATGGCGAAACAAGCGCAATGCCCACGCGTATGGCTTATCGATCCAGCGGAAGAGGAAGGCCAGAGTGGAGCCCCGCCTAGACCGATTGGAATCTCACTAGCGGCTTGACCCAGCGCCCGCAATGCCGCGTGTGCCATCGCTCGCCCGGCTAAAAACTCAGCACGGCGTATGGCCACCGCTGCGGACAGATTGGCAGGGCAGTGTAACGCCAGCAGGTTGAACAGGTCATCCGTATAGCTCTCGAGATCAAACCTGCCGCGCACCAAGATCGCATTGGGGAGCCCGGGGACATGTAACTCAACATCGGTGAAAAATCCACGTGAACGAGCAGATAGAGCGATAAGTTCGAGATCGGAAAAAGCGGTCATATCCTGTCGCCTCCCCTAACCCAGGTCGCATTTCTATCATGATGTTTTCTGGGGAACGAGTTTGAGTTTGTTAATTTATATTACGAATTCATTAAGCTAGAGTTGTACGTTTAGGTGGCGAAGCCGAGGGCTTGCGCCATTCGCAGGATGCGCCCCGGCCAGGACGTGCGTGTGGTGGGTCTTCCAAGCACCGAGTTGGCTGGGTAGGGTTTGCAAGGGGGGCGAACAACCGGATGAACGAACGGATGATGCTGGATAGGTTGCGCATCCTATTGGGGATTTATACCAACGGTCATGAAGCTCGACCGACGTGAACCCACTCTCGCATTTCGTTGATGTGATTGTTTCGGGGCCATGAGCTTCTGCCAAGCCTCGCAGGCGGCGTCGATGATGGCGTCGTGGGGACGTCCGCGCCGGAACTGGACCCGGATGAGCCAATCGAGGCGGACGAGCCGGATCCGCTGCCCGAAGAGTTCGCGGCGATCGACGCCTTGCATGCGCGCGCGAATGCGGTCCTCGAAGGTGTGGTAGTCGAACGGCTACCTCGATCGGAAGCGGCGCCCGATCGGGATCCGCTGATCTACGACCCGGATTGGGACGAGCGAACCCGGTCGAGGATTGGCGCGCCACGCTTGATCGAGCAATGTCATGAAATGCAAATTTTATGACATTGAGGAATAGTTTGAACCCACCAGTTAGCAGTAGGAGACGTCGGGCCAGACCGTTATTTTTGCGCAGCGTAGCCGACTGAGCGGCAAATACCGACTCTGCTCGTGCGATAACTGCCTTACCGAGCAGCGGGATCCGCTGATCTAGGACCCGGATTGGGACGAGCAAACCCGGTTCGAGGACTGGCGCGCCACGCTTGATCGAGCAATGTTATGAAATGCAAATTTTATGACATTGAGGACAGTTTGAACCAACCAATTGCAGTAGAGACGCTGGACGTCGGGGCCAGACCGTTATTTTTTGCGCAGCGTAGCCGACTAAGCGGCAAATACCGACTCTGCTCGCGCGATAACTGCCTTACCGAGCTCGCTTGACCTGCGCTGTTGAAGGTCGAATCGAACTGATACGCAGCTCTCCACGGCAGCGGTCTCACCGTTGGACGAATTCACCATGACATGCCGGATGGCAAGCGAACTTTTGCCGATCTTTGTGACGGAGGATCGGATTTTAAGAATGGTCCCCGCACTTACCTCCGCGCGAAAATCGGTCTCGGTCCTGACATCTGCCCATCCAAGGGAGTCTTGGCGGTCATCCACATCCAAGAACCGCAGGACGACCAATGTAGCGTCGTCAAACATGGCCGCGTAAAATCGGCGGTTCATATGACCAAACTCGTCGCACATCCATGGCTGCGCGACGCCAATAAAACTATCGATCTCGTCAGTCAAAATATACCTCACTAAGAGTTGGCGGAAAGTGTCGCATTGTCGGGATAACCCATGCTTGGGCATTCACTTCGACACAACTGCATGGTTATGGGCCGCGAAGACGCTAGTTTCAATTTCAATCGCGCCCACTCACCCTTTTGGAGCTACCCGCTCCAAGTTACCCGAGAAGCAATGCCCAACCGAAGCAGCGGCAGCAGGGATCGTGAAAGGAACCTCGCGAGGCCAAATGAGCGACGGCGCGCATCGGAATGCCTGGGCCCCAACTTAGAGGCGCCCGACGCCGAGGCTGCGGGTCGCTCGCTAATAGCTTCGATCCATATCATTCCACCACCAAGCACCGCCCTCGCAACGCGCGAGTCGCTTTCAAATTCTGCCATCTTCGTTTCGTCCATTTGGAAATCAATGCGCAGCCCAGGAATTGCGGTTCGAGTGTCATGGCGCGCTCGAGCTAGAGCTGTGCGCTTTCTGTATTTTTGTAGACAAAGCTGTCGCGATAGCGTCTCCAGCTTCCTGCAGGTCGGCGACCAGGCTCTGAACAGCTGTAGCGCTGTCGCCCGATCTCACGGCGGCAATTATGTCTGCGTGATGCCGATGCCCTGAAAACGACATTGGAGTCGCCTTCAACAGGCTCAACAACGGCCCATAACGCATCCACAGCAATTCAATAAGATTCACAAGTTCAGGATTTCCGCATCGTTCATACAGCGAAAAATGAAACTTATGATTTAGTTGTAAATACGCCCGCGTTCCTAATGCGCCACGCTCCGCTTCAATATCCATCCGGGCATTTATTTGGGCCAGCTGATCGGCAAGCCCGTTCTCGCCGCGTTCGACCGTCATCGCCACCGCCTTGCCTTCAAGATCTGTTCGAAGGGTAAGTAGATTGCGAAGGCGCCCAACGCTCGCTTCGGGAATGAAGGGAGTTCGCCTCGTTTCGGACTGCAGCGCGCGAGCCATGACAAGTCTATTGAGGGCCTCTCGAACCGGCATATGACTTGTGCCGAATGCGGTGGCCAAGTCGTCGAGCTTCAACTTCTGACCAGGTGCAAACTCGGCCATCATGATTGAACGAGTTAGCTCCGCATAAACATGTTCCAAATCTGAGTTTCTTGGCCGCGGCCGAAGCACGGGAAATTTGGTCGCTGGCATTTTCACTCCTGATCTGCCTGACACGGACGTGAGCATAGCGAAATTATTTTATTTGATCAACGATCAAAAACGGTTAGGCTCTGTGTGGTGGATATCAAGTGAACACGGGGTTGACACAAATCTGTTTTGCCGGCAATTCTTTGATCAACGATCAATAAAAGGGTAACTGGTATGTGGAAAGTTGGTATTGATGTGGGAGGGACTTTCACGGACCTCTTCGCGGTCAACAGTGCGACCGGCGAGGAGCGAACCGGTAAAGTTCTGACGACCCCTGAGGAAAGGTCGCGTGGCGTCTTGAACGCCATTGCAAACGCCAGCATCGCACCGAACGAGATTGAGCTGCTTGTCCACGGCACCACGACGGCGACCAACGCACTGATCGAGCGCACCTTCCCGGATGCTGCGATGATCACCACGGAGGGCTTTCGCGACGTGCTCGAAATCGGCCGAATGCACCGCGAACATCTTTATCGGCCCTATCAAACCAAGCCTGAGCCCCTGATCCGTCGTCGGCATCGCTACACGATCAACGAAAGAACCACTGCGTTCGGGAAGGTTGAGAAGGAGATTGATGCTGCAGAGCTTCAGCCCATTATCGAGGCCGTCGCAGCAGCTGGTATCAAATCCGTGGCTATCTGCCTGATCAACTCCTACGCGAACCCGGCAAACGAGCGCAAGGTCGCCGAAATCATCACAGCCGCATTGCCCGGCGTGCGGGCAATTTCCTCGGCGGATGTCAAGCCGGTGTTCCGAGAGCACACGCGCTTCACGTTGGCTTCGGTGAGAGCCACGATCCTGCCGGTGATGGCCGACTATTTTGAGCGTCTTGAGGCCCGGCTCCGTGAAGCGGAGTTTACCGGCAATCTCATGATCCTGAAAAGCAATGGCGGGATGATGTCCGTCAACCAGGCGCGTCTGCGTGTCGAGGAACTGGTGGAGTCGGGGCCCGCAGGCGGCGTCGGATATGCGTCCGAGATCGCGCGTACGGCCAGCTCGGTAAACATCATTCATACCGATATGGGCGGAACAAGCTTCGACGCATCCATCGTCGAGGATGGCGAGGGCCTCATCACCCGCGAATATGAAATTGAGTTTGACATACCGGTCGCAGTGCCGATGCTCGACATCCGTTCAATCGGCGCCGGCGGGGGGTCGATCGGCTGGATCGACAGCGGTGGCTCACTCCGCGTCGGCCCCATGTCCGCAAGTTCGGTTCCCGGGCCTGCCTGCTATGGGCGAGGTGGAACGCGGCCGACGATCACGGATGCAAATCTGGTGCTCGGCAGGATTAGTCCGGACCTTTCGGGTAAATTTAAACTGGATGGCGCAGCGGCCCGCGCAGCCGTGGAGACCGTTTCGTCTCAGTTGAAACTTAGCATCGAGGAATGTGCCGAAGGCATGCTGCGGATCGCGACCGAGGCTATGGCACAAGCCGTCAAGCTTGTCCTTGCATCTCGCGGCCGCGATCCTCGCGATTTCGCGCTTGCGAGTTTTGGCGGAGCAGGACCGCTGCACGCGTGCGCAGTCGCCGAGGCGCTCGGCACGCCAACGGTCATCGTTCCCAGATACTCCGGTGTTGCCTCTGCTTATGGAGCGCTGCGACTGGCAATCAAGCACGACGAAGAAGTTTTCTATTACGCCCCGCTCGTCGCCAAGGAGCTCGATGAAATCGGCCTTCGCTTGAAGAACCTCGGTGCCGCAGCCGTCGAAGCCCTTCTTGGGCAGGGCGCCAGCGCAGACAGCGTGCAGGTTAGCTTCGTGATGCGCATGCGGTATGCGGGTCAGACTTTCGAAGTGGACGTCGTGCAGGACCGGGGTGTTATCGAGCGACGCGACCTCGATCGCCTGGCTGAGGCCTTTCACGGTGCGCACAAGAGAGAGTTCGGTGTCCGGTCGGACGATTTCCCCGTTGAGATTGTCGCACTGGCAGTCACGGCGGAAGCGCCATCACCCGCTGGCATTCTGCAATCTAGCACGAGTTCCGCGATCGGCTCGCCACGTCAGGCTGAACGCAAGGTCTGGTTTGGCGGCTGGACCGACAGCCTGGTTCACGACGCCGCCGGCGCGGTTGAGGTCAGCGGCCCCGCTCTCATTGAAGATCCGCACACCAGCATCGTCATCCCACCGGGTTGGGCGGCACGCTTTGACTCCGCCCGCAACTGCATCTTGGAGAGGTCATAATGGTTACCTCAATCGACCCAATCACGTTCGAAGTGCTTCGCAACACGTTCGAGCATGTCTGCCGCCGCATGACGGTGATTCTGCAGAAGTCATCCTTCTCGCCGATCCTTTCGGAAAATCTCGACTTTTCGAACGCGATCTATGACCCCGCGCTGCGTCTGGTCGGTCAGACTGCAAACTGCCCCGTTCATCTGGCGGCGATGCATTTCAGCGTCCAGGCCGTGGCGCGGAAGTTCGGCATCGAGACGCTTCGGCCGGGTGATGTGGTGGTGCTGAATGACCCCTATGACGGCGGCACCCACATCAACGATGTGACGCTGACCATGCCTGTCTTCCATGAAGACATGCTTATCGGTTTCGCGGTAAGCCGGGGTCACTGGATGGATCTTGGGGGTGGCGGCCCCGGTGGCCAGGGCTTCGGAACGCACGTCGCCGGTGAAGGGCTTCGGCTTCCCCCACTGAAGCTCTATCGCAACTATGAGGTCGATCCGGACCTTCTCGATATCCTGCTGCGAAACACGCGCACACCGCATTACATCCGCGGCGACCTGCAAGCCCATATGGGCGCTCTGCTGGCTGCCGAGGATGAACTCCAGGCTACGGCGCGCAAATACGGCCGCGCGACCCTGCTCCAGGGAATGGACGACATGATCCGTTACACCGAACGGATCGTTCGCGCAGAAATCGAAAACATACCGGATGGTGTCTACGAAGGCGCCGACTACGCGGATTCCGATGGCATCACCGATGCCAAGGTCTGGGCGCGGGTCAAGCTGACCGTCTCGGGCTCAAACCTGCACGTGGATTTCGCGGGAAGCGATCCCCAGGTGGCCGGTGCGATCAATTCGCCCTTCGCGAACACGACCGCCGCCGTATACACCGCTCTGCAGTTCTTCCTGGCGCCCGACGCGCCGCCGAACGCAGGCATGTTTGCGCCAATCACGTTGAGCCTTCCGGATGACTGCTGGCTTAATGCGCGCTGGCCCGCTCCTGTCGTCGGCTGCACCACCGTAACGTCCGGAAAAGTACAGAGCGCGATCTGGCAGGCCGTGGCAAAGGCCATCCCCGATCTTGCGATCGCTCCTACATGCGCCGATGCAAACTGGTTCGTTGCTGCGGTTCGCGGTGCCGGCGGGCGCATCGATGTCTTCTCGGATATCCCGGCGGGCGGCTGGGGCGGAACGCCATACAATGATGGGCTGAACGTGACGCTGGATCCGTTGGGCAACTGCACCAACATGCCAGCGGAAGCGGCCGAACTGCTCTACCCGGTCGTCGTCGAAGCCTTCGACCTTCGCCAGGATTCCGGCGGCCCGGGCGAAAACCGAGGGGGTCTGGGCGCGCGGTTCAAGTTCCGCTTTCTCAATGGCGGCGAGCTTTCGATCGAGACATCCAGAACCATCGAGGGAAGCCCCGGCGTAAACGGCGGCAGCATGAGTCCCGTTCAGGTGCTGGTGCAGGAATATGGCGATGGGCGCCGCGAGATCATCGGTGGCCCGAGGCCGGATGGCACCTGGCGCTCTCCGCTTCTGTCATCCCACAAATTCGGGCCGAACGAAGCATTCGAATTCCTGTCTACAGGTGGCGGCGGCTGGGGCGTTGCGCGCTCCCGTAATCCTGAGCGTGTCCGCGAAGACGTGATCGACGGCTACATTTCGGCGGAAGCCGCACGCCGGGATTACGGCGTGGCGATCGACCCCAAAACTCTTGAAATTCTTTCAGACGAAACCTCCAAGCTGAGACAACAAGCATGAACAACGAAATCTTTATCACCTGTGCCGTGACCGGCGCCGGAGCAGGCCCCAAGAAGAACCCGCATGTCCCCGTGACGCCTGAACAGATCGCCGCCGACGTTCTGGCCGTCGCCGAAGCCGGTGCCGCGATCGCCCATGTCCATGTTCGCGATCCGGAGACGACGGACGGGAGTCGCGATGTCAAACTTTATGCAGAAGTGCTTGAGCGCGTTCGTGACCGCAACAAGGACATCATCGTCAACATGACGGCGGGCATGGGCGGCGACCTCGTTCTCGACGCCGAGTATCCGACCCAGGCTGTCGCTGGCACAGATCTCGTCAACCAGAAGACCCGGCTCCTCCACGTCGAGGCGCTGCGACCCGACGTCTGCACGCTCGACTGCGGCTCATACAACGTCGGTGAAGGCAATCTGGTCTACATTTCCACGCCCGAGCAAATTCGCGAAGGTGCGGCAATGATCCGGGGTTACGGTGTAAAGCCCGAGCTCGAGGTATTCGACCTCGGCCACCTTGACTTCGTCATGAAGCTCATCGGCGAAGGCGCGTTCGCCGGCCCTGCAATGATCCAATTTTGCCTAGGCGTGAATTGGGGCGCTCCGGCCACCACGACGGCAATGAAGGGTATGGCGGATGCAGCCCGCGGCGCCGACGTTGTCTGGTCCGCTTTCGGTGTTGGCCGCATGCAGATGCCGATGGTCGCCCAAGCTGTTCTGCTTGGTGGGAACGTGCGTGTCGGTCTCGAAGACAATATCTGGCTCGACCGGGCTGTTCCGGCGACGAATGTCGCGCTTGTGCAGCGCGCGCGCGAAATCGTCGAACGCATGGGTGTGCGGATTATGTCATCCGCCGCGACCCGCGATCGCCTTGGATTGGGAGCAGCAGCATGAGCCCTCTTTCTGGCAAGCGCGCAATCATCACTGCCGGTGCCAGTGGTATTGGCAGGGTCGTCGCGAAGAAAATGATTGAAGCCGGTGCGCGGGTCGCAGTCTGTGACATTGATCCCGCTTCGGTAAGCTCGTTCTCCTCGGAATATCCCGAAGCCACTGCAGTCGTATGCGATGTGGCTGACCCCGCCAGCGTTCCAGCCGCTCTCCAGTCGATGCTCGCGGGATTGGGTGGCGGAGTGGACATCCTCTTCAACAATGCCGGCATCGCCGGTCCGACGCTTGCGATCGAGGACGTCTCGCCCGAGGAGTGGGCGCGAACGGTAGATGTCAATCTCACCGCCCAGTTCTTGTTCATTCGCGGTGTGATGGCCGGGATGAAGACACAGCGGTCGGGGGTTATCCTCAACATGTCCTCAGCGGCCGGACGACTCGGCATGCCGATGAGGACGCCATACGCGGCGGCCAAATGGGGCGTGATCGGCCTTACCCAATCGCTCGCGATGGAGGTCGGCCAGTTCGGCATCCGCGTGAACGCAATCCTTCCCGGGTCTGTCCGTGGGCCGCGCATGGAGCGAGTGATGTCCGCCCGGGCAGAACTTACAGGACGCGGGCTCGCTGAAATCGAGGCCGAGGAAGTCGCGACAATATCACTGGGTCGAATGATCGAACCTGAGGAAATTGCGGATCTGGCGGTTTTCGTCGCGTCCGATGCAGGCAGATCAATCTCGGGGCAGTCATTAGGTGTGTGCGGTAACACCGAGATACTCAGGTAGAAAAATTGGGGAACTTCAACACAGGGAGAAGTGAAATGAACATGCTTACAAGACTGCTGATCGCCGGCGCACTTGCCGGTGCTCTAGGAACTTCGGCGGCCGCCGAAGATACGATCAAAGTTGGAGTGGTCCAGCCACAGGCAGGCGAGTGCGCTCAATGGGGCGTTCCGATTACTCGCGGTGTTCAGATTTGGGCCGAAGGATTCAACGCGAACGGCGGTATCGCCGACGCAACGGGCAAGAAGCATAAGATTGAGGTAACCGGCTACGACAACAATTGCTACACAGCCGGTGATGAGCTGAACGCTTTCCGCCGTGCAATTCTTGATGACAAAGTGAGCTTCATTCTCCAGACCTTTACACCTGCGTCACGCCAGGCCGTCGCCGAGATCACCACCGAAAACAAGGTTCTGACAACAAGCTATGGTGCCGGCTATCTCGGCCCGAAGTACCCGTTCCTCATCGGTTCGGTCACCGGCTCACCGGCGTCATACATGTTTCTTGTCAGCCATCTCCTGGAGAGCCGGCCGGAGATCAAGCGTGTCGCAATCGTAACGGCAGACCACTCTTTCGGCCAGGCGGCGCTTGCTTATTACAAGGCAGGCCTGGCTCCCTACCTGGATCGCGCCGAGATCGTTTACTCGCAGCCCTACGATCCGGCATCAACGTCGGATATGCTCGGCCTGGCCACGCCGGTAATGGCATCCAATCCCGACCTTATCGTCGAGCTGGGCTTCACACCTGGACAGCAGGCCCTGTTCGTCGAGGCGATGGAGCAGTTGGGCTACAAGGGTCTCTACGGCAGCGAAGGCTGGACCATGGGCTTGGTAACGGAACGTGTCCCGGCTGCAGAAGTAGCTGGCCGGATCTTCAGCGCTTATGTCGTCGATGCTTCCGAGCCGAACTTCAGCCCGCGCGTGTCGGCGTTCTATAAGACCTACGTCGAGAAGTTCGGCGAGAAGGAATGGTCGGCGCTCGCATCGGTCGCCTACGCAGCGATGACAACCATCGAGGCGGGGATTCAGAAGTCCTCAGATCCCACCGGCGCAGGCGTGCGCGACGCGCTTTTCGCAAGCGATACCGTGGATCAGCCGCTTTTCGGACCTTCGCGCTGGGGTGGATCGGAAATCTTCGGTGCCAACAACTGGCTGATGACTCCACTCCCGGTCTACGTGACGGACGACAAGGGTGGTGTAAAGGTTACCGCCGTCGTTGATGTTGCTGCCTGGTGGAACGCTCACAAAGACGCAGCGCTGCCAGCACTCTCTGAAGGCGGTCAAGTCTCGGCAAAGTGAGGCTTATCGGCATAGGTGGCCGCGGACGTGCCGCGGCTACTCCGACCTCTCTCAGGTGATTGACCCGATGCAAATCTTACTGAATTGCCTATCGCTCACGTCCTTTTACCTTTGCTTCGCCCTCGGTCTGGCATTGGTTTTCGGCGTGATGCGAATCATAAATTTCGCCCATGGCGAATTCTTCATGATCGGCGCATACGCAACATATCTCTGTATTTCGACTCTCTCACCCCAGGTGGGTGGTCCAGTCGCATGGGCCATCGGTGCAATCGTTGCGGCGGCGGTGACCGGGCTGCTCGGCCTGGTGCTACACAGAACCATGGTCGTGCCACTCGGCGACAAGCCTTTGGCGATTTTCATATCAACGCTTGCGTTGTCGTATGTCATTCAGACGATTGTCGTTCAAATCTTTGGGCCCGTTGGTCTTTCGATCGCCCCGCCGATGCGAGGCGTCGTGAACTTCGGCGGCGCCATTCTTCCGGCATCGAGACTCGTCGTCATTGGGGTAGCCGTCGTACTAGCAGCCGGTCTGTGGGTATTCCTCATGAGGTCCGAGGCAGGCCGGCGCATTCGCGCTGTGGCTCAAAATCCGCGTGGCGCCCTCTTGCAAGGTATACGAACCGAGAAGGTGGGCCGACTCACGCTCATCCTCGGATCGTCGATTGCGGGCATATGCGGTGCGGCCATGGGTCCCATCAGCCAGATCTCTCCCTACATGGGCGCGGGTACGCTATGGAAGGCGTTCATCATCATCATCGTTGGTGGTATTGGCAACATCTGGGGCGCGGTTGCTGCCGCTGCTATTTTCGGTGTCCTCGATACCCTCATGTCTCAGTTCGGTGCCGGACGTTTTCTCGCTCTCACGAGCGCGGCCGTCATGCTGTTCGTCCTGAGTGTTAAGCCATCTGGCCTGTTCGGGGAGAAGGAATAATGAGTGCGTTCCGACGCGATTTAATGACCGTGTGCGCACTGGGCGCCGCGCTTGTCGTCGGCGGCTTCGTCGGCAGTAACTATATGCTTGGTGTCCTCGTGCTTTTCGGCATGACTTCCATCCTGGTTCTGTCGTATCGCACCATCACGACAATGGGAGGTTGGTCGTTCGCTCATATCGCCATCATGGGAATCGGCGGCTACTCCGTTGCAATCCTTTCGAAGCCGCCATTCGGCCTGCCGGTGCTGGTGGCAACGGTCGCAGGAGGATTGTTCGCGGCGCTATTTGCAGCGCTGCTGTCCTACCCCGTGCTTCGGACCCGCCAATATTACTTCTTCCTGTCGACCTTTGCGGCGGGAGAGGCACTGCGCCAATGCTTCATTCAGTTCCGGGAAATCACTGGCGGCACATCGGGCATCGCCTTTATCGAGCGGCCTGAAATCCTGCCTAATCCGTCGTCGACGCTGGAGTTCCTATGCCTGGTGGCCGCTGTGCTGGTCTTGTTGGGCATCTTCTACGCGTCACTGGATGCCTCCGACGCCGGCTTGAAGATCAAGGCTGTCGGCGAGGACGAGGCACTATCGTCGTCGATCGGGATCGATGCCTGGGCGTTGCGCGCCTTGGCGTTCATACTTGGCTCATTCGGCGCCGGAATAGCGGGAGGTTTGTTCGCCACTTACAACGGCATCGTCTCGCCATCGGATATAAATGCGATGCTGATGTTCAAGGTCGTCGCGGCCTGTGTGATCGGTGGCACGACCCGTTTTTCCGGTCCAATTCTCGGACTGCTGTTTCTTACGCTCATCGAAGAAATCTTCAGATTTGTCCCTGAATTCGTCCCGATGATCTGGGGCGTATTTGTCATCATCGCAATACTCTTCGGACAATGGGCGCGTGGCCGCCTCATGGTCTGGAGGGCTAAAAATGCTTGAGATCAATAATTTAAGCAAGATCTTCGGCAGCTTGAAAGCGGTAGATGGAGTGTCGCTCAAGCTCGGACGGGGCGAAATCCGCGGCCTTATCGGGCCGAATGGCTCGGGCAAGTCGACGACGATGAATTTAATAAGCGGAAGCTTGCAACCTTCTGCCGGTGACGTCAGCCTGGATGGTGTTCGCGTCGAAGGGTTCCCCTCGCATCGTATTGCCAGGCTGGGCCTGGTTCGAACATTTCAGCTTACGAGGGTCTACACTTCAGGAACCCTGCTTGAAGCCGTGGCGCTCGGCGTCCGAGCTGCACAGGGGTCAGCGTGGAACCCTAAGAGATGGATACCGACCGGAGAGAACGCGAAGATCAATATTGCTGCGTTCGAGGCACTGGAGCGGATGGGGCTTGCATCACGCGCCAATGAGCCTGCTGGAAACCTTCCAGGTGGTTTGAGGCGCGTACTAAGCATCGCAACCACGCTGGCGACCCGCCCTCGAATACTGCTCCTGGACGAACCGTTGGCAGGGCTGCATGCAACCGAAAAGGCAGAAGTCTCGACACGGGTTGAACAACTGCGAGCAGATGGAATCTCGATTTTGCTCGTCGAGCACGACATGAAATCGGTGATGCGTCTGTGTGACAGGATCACCGTTTTGAATTTTGGCCGCGTCATTGCGGAAGGAACGCCTGAGGAAATCGGACGTCATCCTGAAGTGATCAAGGCGTATCTTGGTCGGAAGAGGAATAGTGATGCTTGAGGCGAAAGATCTCGTACTTGAATATGGTGGCGTCCGCGCGCTCAATGGGATGAGCTTTACGGCCAGCACTGAGCAAGTGACCGCGGTTGTCGGCAGCAACGGCGCGGGAAAGACGACCCTGATGAATGCTATCTGCGGTCTCGTCAAACTCGCCTCCGGCGAAATCCGATTGGACGGTGCAAAGCTCAATGGGCTTGCACCAGATGACATCGTGCGCAAGGGCATCTCTCTTGTGCCAGAGGGACGTGAGCTTTTTCCGAAACTGTCGGTCCTAGAGAACCTTTTGCTCGGCGCAACCGTTCGGCCTGATCCCACAAGGCGGCGCAAGACGCTGGAGCGGATTTTCGAGCTCTTTCCGGTGCTCGCCAACCGTCAAAAACAACAAGCAGGTCGAATGAGCGGCGGTGAACAGCAGATGCTTGCTTTTGGCCGGGCACTGATGGCGCAACCGAAGATGCTTTTGCTTGACGAGCCGTCCATTGGCCTCGCCCCTATGGTCGAAGAGCAGCTCATCTCGGCCATCAGCGACTATTCGCGCGAAAGCGGGATCGGTGTGCTGATCGTGGAACAGAACGCCATGCTTGCGCTTGAGTATGCACAACATGCCTACGTCGTTGAGCAGGGGCGCGTTGCACTGTCCGGGCCAGCAGCAGAGATAAGGGACGATCCTGCCGTCATCGCGTCCTACCTAGGCTAGTTGTCCCGAGATGCAGGACGTGTGTCGAGGCCGCGCTGCGTGCTTATCGCGGCGCAACTAACCTCTGTTCATCCTGGCGGGTTGGCGATCAAGGCGCTCGCGTGTTGTCGGGACGCGGGCGTTAATCTGTTCGGTTAAACGCCGAGAAGGCACCTAGTGGCACTAAGGCGAAATCTGGTGGTGTTGGGCGCCTGCGACGCATCGGCCTGTTATCTACACCGCGGCCCAATAATATTTGGTTCAAAGGAACTCGTCGATGATCGACTCACCCTTATTTCAGCCCAGCGCAGACGAGATTCGCACGAGCGCAATCACGAGGTTTCGCGAATTCTGCACCTGTACCTACAAGGCTGATCTACCCGACCATGATGCGTTTCATCAATGGTCAATCGATGAACGCGGCACTTTCTGGTCTGCCGTCTGGGATTATTGCGGCGTGATTGGACAGCCCGGGCCACGCGATCTCATCAACGGCGATGTTATGCTCCACGCTCGCTTCTTCCCCGACGCCAGCCTGAACTTCGCCGAAAACCTCCTGATCAAGCACGGTCCCCAAGACGCGCTGATCTTCCGTGGTGAGGACAAGATGAGCTATCGCTGGAGCTGGGATCAGCTCCATTCCACCGTATCCAAGCTACAGCAAGCCTTCCGCGCGATGGGCATAGGCAAGGGCGACCGTATCTCGGCCATGATGCCGAACATGCCGGAGACAATCGCCTGCATGCTGGCCACCGCCTCGATCGGTGCCATCTGGTCGTCCTGCTCGCCCGATTTCGGCGAGCAGGGCGTGCTCGACCGCTTCGGCCAGATCGAGCCGGGGCTATTCATCACCTGCGATGCCTACTGGTACAACGGCAAGCTGCAGGACGTCTCCGACAAGGTCCGGAACGTCGCGCCCAAGCTCGGCTGCCCCGTCATGGTCGTGGGTTACGCCGGCGACGCCGAAGCGCTGGCCGCATCGCTTGCCGATGGCCGCACCATGGATGCCGCGACCATCCCCTTCACCGCGAGGCCCGTGGAATACGAGCCGCTGCCGTTCGCCCACCCGCTCTATATCCTGTTCTCCTCGGGCACGACCGGAGTGCCGAAATGCATCGTTCATTCTGCCGGCGGCACGCTGCTGCAACACCTGAAGGAACACCGCTTCCATTCCGGCGTCGGCGATGGTGATCGCCTCTTCTACTTCACGACCTGCGGCTGGATGATGTGGAATTGGCTGGCCTCGGGTCTGGCGAGCGGCGCCACGCTCTGCCTGTTCGACGGCTCGCCCTTCGCGCCGTCGGGCAATATCCTGTGGGACTATGCAGCCGAGGAACGCTTCGCCGTCTTCGGCACCTCGGCCAAATACATCGATGCGGTGCGCAAGGGCGGCATCGAGCCGCTCAAGACACACGATCTCTCCGACTTGCGCCTGATCACCTCCACCGGCTCGCCGCTTTCGCCGGAAGGTTTTTCATTCGTCTATGAAGGCATCAAGCCGGACGTCCAGCTCGCCTCCATCTCCGGCGGCACCGACATCGTCTCCTGCTTCGTGCTCGGCAATCCGGTCAAGCCGGTCTGGAAGGGCGAGATCCAGGGGCCGGGCCTCGGCCTCGCAGTCGACATCTGGGACGATGAAGGCAAACCGGTCCGTGGCGAGAAGGGCGAACTGGTCTGCACCAAAGCCTTCCCCTCCATGCCGGTGGGTTTCTGGAACGACCCTGATGGCGCCAAATACCGCGCGGCTTATTTCGAGCGCTTCGACAATATCTGGTGCCAGGGCGATTTCGCCGAATGGACCGAACACGGCGGCCTGATCATCCACGGCCGCTCGGATGCGACCCTCAATCCCGGCGGCGTGCGCATCGGTACCGCCGAGATCTACAACCAGGTCGAACAGCTCGATGAAGTCGCCGAGGCCATCTGCATCGGCCAGGACTGGGACGACGACGTCCGGGTTATCCTCTTCGTCCGTTTGGTACCGGGCCTGACGCTCGACGCCGATCTCGAAAAGAAGATCAAGACCAAGATCCGCATCGGTGCGTCACCGCGTCATGTACCGGCCAAAGTGATCCAGGTCGCCGACATTCCGCGCACCAAGTCCGGTAAGATCGTCGAGCTCGCCGTGCGCGAAGTCGTCCACGGCCGGTCGGTGAAGACCAAGGAGGCGCTGGCCAACCCGGAAGCGCTGGAGCTCTATTCCGGGCTGGAGGCACTCTGCAGTGATTAATAAGGGTCTGGAGCAAACATCATGGCCACTCGAATGTATTTCGGCATCACGAAGCAAGGTAACGACGGGGGTTGTAGCAGCGGAGTGGCGCCCGCCTACGAATTCCGTTTCCTTATCAGAAGCAATCTCACTTTGCAGATTGCAAAGCCTATGCCCGCGTCTCCATCGGCCAGACGGTTTGACAACCAGATCTTGGAAATCCAGTCGGCGGGGCTTCCATGTCGAATCCCGTCGCATCGTCTCCGAAACCATCTCCGGCAGCACTGCCATTGCCCAGCGGTTAGGCTTCCGCCGCCTGATCGATCGTTTGGAGCATGGCGATGTCCTGGTCGTCACCAAGCTTGATCGTCTCGGTCGCAACGCGATTGA
Source organism: Mesorhizobium sp. M5C.F.Ca.IN.020.29.1.1 (assembly GCF_003997375.1). Lineage (NCBI taxonomy): Bacteria > Pseudomonadati > Pseudomonadota > Alphaproteobacteria > Hyphomicrobiales > Phyllobacteriaceae > Mesorhizobium > Mesorhizobium sp. M5C.F.Ca.IN.020.29.1.1. The sequence continues at coordinate 29,502 of NZ_RZSW01000012.1, forward strand.
TGTCAGCACCACCGTCGCTCAGCTCGGTAAGCGGTGCGTCGAGGCACCTTTCCCGAAGCCGCCTGATGCGTGTATGGCGGTCAGCCGTTAGTCGGCGCGCCGGGGCGATCACTGTGGGTTATCATAACGGGTGACATAATGGAGTTCGCGAAGGGCGGGGATGACGAGGGCGATATCTTTGTAGGCCTCGTGCTCGATGAAGTGCGCGGTCTCGGGTCCCGGCCTGGGTTTGCCGAGGACGGGCCGCCCCTTTTTGTCGACGCAGTAGATCAGGATCGGCAGCAGCAGGCCGTGGTTGGGGTTCTTGAGGTCGAGTAGCCGTTTCCAGCGTTTGATGTTGAGATTCATGGCCGCGTAGAACCCTTAGCACCACGGCCGCGGGTCGATGCCGCCGCTGGGCTTGGTGGTGAAGCGGGGGCATAATCTTGCGGTCTGTCGAACAGCGTCTCGTTGATCCGGTTGTGGATCCTGGTGTCGCTTGGCACTTAACCGTAAGAATGCGGCCGCTCCGATCGGAGACCGGTAATTTCCCTGGGGTCGAATACAGGTTGTTAGGCCCGCGTAGTCCATGAGCGCCGCTTTGTTCGGAGGGAAAGCGATGGCGGTGGAATGGACGATCACGATCGAGGGCAGGAACGAGTTCGGTGACGTTTGCCGGAAGGCGGTCCGCATCGACAAGAGCTGGGAACGTCTGTTTGACGGCGACCTCGGCCTGTCGATCGAGGACAGCAAGACCATCATGGCGGCGCTGCAGAGCGCGGTCGTGAACCATGAGGCGGAGACGTATTCCCTCTTTCGTCGGGTCTGCCCGGATTGCCACAGGTTTCGGCCGGTCAAGGACTACACGACGCGACGGATCCGGACTGTCTTTGGCATCGTGGAGGTGCGCAATCCTCGTTGGATGCTGTGTCGGGATTGTTACCCAGGCATGGTCGATGCCTTTGCGCCGCTGCGGGAGATCTGCCCGGATCGAGCGACATCCGAGCTGATGGAACTGACGGCGCGGCTGGGGAGCATGATGCCGTACCGGCAGGCTGCGAGAGTGCTTGCCGAATTCCTGCCCGTTGAGCCGACCGAGACGCATGCCACCGTGCGCAAGCGAACCATCAGGATTGGCGAACGGCTCGACGATCAGGTTGCTGAGGAAGAATTGCACGCAAGGGCGCAAACGGACGAACGACGCCAGCTTGAAATGCAGCTTCCCGGCGATCGACGCAAAGAGTTCGTCATCAGCATCGATACTGCGCATGTTCGCAGCGCCGGTTCCAATTCCGCGCGCAACTTCGAGCTCGTTGTGGCCCGATGCGGCCGCGGCGGGCGGGGCGAAGGCGGCGGTCGCTATTTCGTGACCGGCGCGGCGAACATGTTCGAGAGACGGCGCGCCTGATCGTCGGTCAGATGAAGGTCCGGGGCGCGCAATGACGAAGCTGCTGGCAGGCAATGGCGGAGCATGATGATTGGCGGCATGCTGTAGAATGCAGCATGACGGCTGATCCAGGATGACAGAAGCTCGCCGGCGACGGGCGGCAAACTTACGGGCAACTGCCGTGGCGTCGCTTCCCGCATCATGCGAAGGCCGCTTCCGAATTGAACTCCGGCGCCCAATTCTCAACTGCCTCGTCGGTGATACGCTCGCCACCGCTCTTGATGGCGTCAATGGCGAGATTGTTGATCATGTGAAAGATGTTGGACGTGATGCCTTCGGTGATCTGGAGCATTCGGCGCAACGATTTCGCGGTGAGCACGGATGGCTTTTCAAGCGGCGTGTTGCGAAGGATCGACGCTACGAGATTTTCGAATTGTTCGTTTGCTGCCCATCGGCTCAAGGTGAACTGCTCGAACCGGCGCGCCAACTGGACGTCGCCGTTGATCGCCTCTCGCGCCTCGTTGACTCCGAAGCAGACGAGCGAAATCTGCAGACGGTTGCTGAGGAAGCCCAGCGTGTTCAGCACAATCCGCTGCTCGCGGTAGGACCCGGCGAGGATATTGTGCACCTAGTCGATGACCAGGACCTGCACGCCAATAGCCTCCATGATCCGCAGTGCAGCTTGCTCCATTTGGGCGATGTCGGCGCGTGGCCGTTGCGGTGCTCCGAGCAGGGTAAGCGGTTCGGCGTAGAACCGCCGTTCTCCGGGCCGGCTGGTCATCTCCATGGCGAGAACCGGTGTTCTCAAAGTGCCGGTCATCGGACTGAAGCTTGGCGGGTGTTCGTCCCTGAATTTCTTCATGATCATGGTTTTGCCCATACCGCTGTCGCCATAAATTGCGACCGAAGGCATGCGCGTGCCGCGCGGATGATCGAGGAGCCGGCTCAAACGATCAAGGGCCTGCTTGGCTCGCGGATAGAGAACCCATCGACGCGATCGTATCGCCCGAATGCGCCGCTCATCGCTTTCGGCGAGAAGCGCCGCGGCGGCGGGTGTCAGGTGGGAGATTTCATCATCCATGTCAGTTCAATCCGTATCCTCGACAAAGGGTACGGGTTTGCTGGAATCGACTCCGCGAAGCGAGCCCCATCCGCCATCATCCACCTTGGATTTCGGACGATCGGTCTTCCCGCGCCGGACCGCAGCCGTTTTTTTACCGCGTCGTCGACGAGTTCACGCTGCGCCATGACGGTCCGCATGATTGTGCGCATGTTGACCTCGCTCCGCCCTTTTTCCAGCAACGTGCGTCGAGCGGTCATTACCTCCCGAAGGGTCACGGCCGGCAAGGTCACATCGGCATAGCGTGCTTCCACGAAGCTGCCGGATGGCCGCCTTACGAAGATGCGCGACAAGTCACGCGGATCATACTTGACGAGAAGCCGCCGCCCGGTTCGGCCGACATCGGCGGTGAGCGCCGGCGACCAGTACCGCAACTTGAAGAGATGGATGCCATCCGGCCGCAATGTGCGCTCTTGTTCGGGCAAGAACGCCAGCCAGAACCGCATCCGATCCTGCGGCAGTCGAAGCGGGATTTCGCCCTCGTGCTCCCGCCAGACCGCGATCGGCGGCCGGCCAAGGCTGCTATGGATCGATTGGTGGTAGGATCCCACGATGTCGAGGGCGATGTAGCGCTCGAGTTCGCGCAGCGTGAGTGCGGAATGCCGCTTTGAATCGTATTCGCGTTCCTCCGTTGCTGAACGTCGTCCCGGGCAGCAGGTGCAGCGACCCCATTTGCGTTCCGATAAGGCGCTCGATGTGGCCGCCAAAATGTGGCTCGCCTGGCGGGCGCCAATCGATTGCGATGCCTGCGTCCTGGCACCCTCGCTTGAAGGCCCGGCTGCGAAAGTCGGCGCCGTTGTCCACGTGCAGCGTTTCCGGCAGGCCAGCGACGGGCCACGGTTCGACGATCTCCCGCTCCCTCAGCCATGCGGATTTGTCGAATATCGAATGCAGCAGGCAGAGGCTGGTCGATAACCTGGAGGGCGTGTTACGCCGCTGGGCGACGGGCCCGGCGGTCCCTTTCCCCTAAGGACTAAAGCTTTCGGCTGCTTTGCGGAGAGCTTACGGATCGGTAAGCACACGTTGCCGCGGAGTCCAAGCCCGGCGATTTCCGCTTCGGAAAAGCCTATGAATGACCGGACAGGCGCAATGGGGCGACGCACGCGTCAGCCGCGCGCCACTCCTAAACGCGGCATCAACGCCTACTCACGCCCCGGGACCGAGAGAAGGTTTGTCCGCTTCTTCAGGATCATGAGCATCGCATAGACCATGATGCCGGTCAGAAACAGATATATCCAGACATGGTCCTCCACCACCCATTCGCTCCAGCCTTGCCGTTCGATGCCGAGGTCGAGGATCGCCTCGAGGCAGAAATAGGCTGCGGCGATGGCCAGCGCGCCGTGATACTCACGGCGGAGGACCGTCCTCAGGGAAAAGGAAAGATCTGCGGATTTCCAGAGCGACACATTCGGAATGCAGGCCGGCGTCCGCGCGCTCCACTCGTCGTAGCTTTGCCCGAACTTAGCGCTCAGAAACTCTTCCTCGGTCCAGATGATGCGTTCGATATAAAGCCAATACGCAAGCAAAAACACTGCGACCAGCCACCACACCATCAGAGACATGGCGATGCCGAGCATCGCCAGAAAATTCCCAAGATATAGCGGGTTGCGGACGATTGAGTAAATGCCGGTGGTGTTCAGAACATCGGCTCTCAGGCGCTTCGTGCCGCGCCCGGAAGTGCCGGCGGGGATAAAGCCGATCGAGAGGCAGCGAACCAGTAGGCCCAAATAGGAAACCGCGATGCAGAAATAGACCCACACATGGGTAAGAGCCGCGCCCATATACTGCTCCACCTGAACGGTTTGGAACAGGGCCGGGATCGCAAAGCCCAACAGGAGGAGGGGCAAATAGCTGCGCCACCGAAAGAGGAAAGCACCGTCACGACCGAAGCGGTCTCTAAGTTTCATCGAAAGCCCTCATGAACGCAGGTGAAAATCAAAGTTCCGGCGCGACACGGAATTCATAGAGCTGTGGTTTTTTTGGGGTCGATGGATCGCCGGGCCCTAACTCGTGGGCAGGCAAACCGCTGCGGCGCTTGTGAAGCGCAAGATTACCTGAACGCGGGCTGATCGCGCGTGCTTTAGGCGCGTCCAGCTCGCGGGAGAGCGAGGATCTTACATCGGAGCCCCGCACCACCATGGAAAGCCGCTGCTCCACGCTCTCAGAACCGCAAATAGGTCGAGTCCGGGTGAGAGCGAGCGATCGCTAATTGAGGAGCGAGCGGAATGACCGGTATTGGCGCATTGTGCCGTTTCGGAACGGATGTTCAGGGGCCTAGAGCACGTCCTGTTTAATCCGGTTCATATCCTGCGGCTTTGAAGTAATTGGCACATTCGGCTGGGGTGAAGAGGTCGACGACCGCGCCGACCACGTCCCACAGAGCCTTGATGGTTCTCTCGGC
>NZ_RZSW01000130.1:0-12733 GCF_003997375.1 Mesorhizobium sp. M5C.F.Ca.IN.020.29.1.1
TCAACTCTTCACCACCGAGAAGCTCAATCGTCTCGGCCCAGCCGTCATCTACAAGCGATTCGTGAGTCATCGCAGCGTAGAATCACAACCGATTCCCCGCTGCAACTCCTATCTTAGCGCATATGCCCAATTGGGGGAGATGTCCGGCAGGACAAGGAGGAGCCCTGTCCTTCCGGCCCCTTCGAGAATTACTCCGGCGTCAGCACCGCGACCTTGAGGGTCTCTTTTTTCGCGCCGCTGAACTGCACGGTGGCCGGACCGGCGGCCAGCTTGAAGCGCACGCTCTTGCGAATCCCCGGACAGGTCTTCATACGACTGAAAGCCGCCGACTTCACGGCTTTGCCGTCCTGAACGACATCGACCCAGGCCTCATCAGACAGGCTGATCTGGAGCTCTCCCTCAGGGGGCACGGCCACGCTTGCCGTCGCGCCGAATGTACCGGCTGCCGGCGCGCGTTCCGGCGGAACTGTGAAGCTGATCGTGTCGACCGGCGCCAACGCCACATCTGCAGCCTCGCCGACCGAAAGGTCAGCCCCGGACTGCGCGGCGGGCGCTGCCGCAAACAGGGCCTGCTCGCGCGTCACCGGCCATTTGAAAGCAGCACAGCTGGCGTCGTCGGCTATGGCGACGCTCGTGCCTGCAAGGATTGCGAATAGGCTGACGACGACTTTTTTCATGGCAAAGGTAACCCGCATGGTTTGGAGCTACACATCAATACAACCACAGAGATACAAATGCAACCATAGAGAGAAAAAATATATGAGGTAAACCATTTCCAATCACCGATTGTTGATGGCAGGCCATGGCAAGTGAGTGCTCCATTGCCTGGCCATAATTTATGGCCGATCCCGAGGGGTGAATGGAGCTTTGATGAAGTTTTTTGACGGTCTCGCCAGATACCAGCCGCAGGCTCTCGCGGCATTGCGCATCATGACGGCGCTGCAGTTTATGGAGCACGGCACCCAGAAACTGTTCAATTTCCCGGTCAGCGATTCTGCCGGCACCCTGAGCGGCCTATCGCTCACCGCGGGCGTCCTCGAATTCGTCGGCGGCATCCTGCTGGTTTTGGGGCTGTTCACCAAGCCGGTCGCGTTCCTTCTCAGCGGCCAGATGGCGATCGCCTATTTCATGGCCCACATGCCGCGTGACTTCTTCCCGGTCAACAATGGCGGCGATGCGGCGATCTCCTTCTGCTTCATCTTCCTCTATCTTGTGTTCGCCGGTCCCGGCGCCTTGGCGCTGGACAACCGCCGCAGCGCTTGAGCCGCCACCGCCGACGCCTTTACCCCCGCATCCGCTCGAGATTCGCGTCGAACAGCGGTGTCGGCTGCACGCGCGCGGGAAAGCGCTTGCCCAACAGCTCAATCTGGAAACCGCCGGCCTCGTCGGCGATTTCTTTCGGGATATAGCCCATGGCCACAGACGTCTCCGAATGGTGCGCGTAGCCGCCTGACGTGACCCAGCCGCGCACCGCGCCGTCGAACCAGATCGGCTCGTCACCGATGACGTCGGCGTCTGCCGTATCAACGACAAAGGCACGCAGCCGCAGCTTGCCGCCTTGCTGGCGCTCGGCCACTGCAGCCTCCTTGCCGATGAAATCGGCCTCCTTGCCATAGGCGACGAAACGGTCGAGGCCGGCTTCGAGCGGCCCGTAGATCGGCCGGTATTCGCGCGCCCACGAGCCGTAGTTCTTCTCAAGCCGCAGCGCGTTGAGCGCGCGTGAGCCGAACAGGCCGATGCCGAATTCTTCGCCCGCCGCCATCAAGGTCTGGTACGCGGCACGCTGATACTCCGGTGCCACCCAGATCTCGTAGCCGAGATCGCCGGTGTAGCTGACGCGGGCGACCAGGCACGGCGCCATGCCGACATCCATCTTGGCCGTAGCCATGAACGGAAACGCCGCATTCGACACATCCGCCCGCGTAACTCTGGCCAACACGTCCCGCGCCTTGGGTCCTGCGATCGACAGGCCCGTCAGCTTCGCCCCCAGCGCCTCGATACGGACCGAGCCATCTTGCGGCAGATGCGCCTCGAACCAGCGCATGTGATACTGCTCGGCAATGCCGGAGCCGGCGAGGAACCAGTCCTCCCCGTTGGAATTGGGACTGCCGAGATTGGCCAGCGAAAAGTCGCCAATCAGCCTGCCGTCTTCCTTCAGCATCGGCGCCAGCGTCATGCGGCCGGGTTTTGGCAGCTTGCAGGCAAGCAGGCGGTCGAGCCAGCCCGCCGCGCCCTCGCCCGTCACCCTGTATTTGGCGAATGACGAGATTTCCGACAGGCCGACACGTGTCCGCACCGTCTTCACCTCTTTTGCGACATGCTGGAAATCGCTCGAGCGCCGCCACGAGAACTCGTCCTTGACGCCCTCGGGCGCATACCACAGCGGCACTTCCAGCCCATAGGCCACGCCCCATTGCGCGCCCTTGGCCGACAAAAGGTCATAGACCGGCGTGGTCTTGAGCGGCCGCCCGGCGGGCAGCTCCTCATTGGGGAAGCGGATGGAAAAACGCCGCGAATAATTCTCTCGCACCTTGGCGTTGGTGTAGGCCATCGTCGCCCAGTCGCCGTAGCGCGAGACATCCATCGCCCAGATGTCGGCGCCGGGATCGCCCTCGATCATCCAGTTCGCCAGCGCCAGGCCGACGCCGCCGCCCTGTGAGAAACCCGCCATGACGCCGCAGGCGACCCAGAAACCCGGCAGGCCCCGCACCGGTCCGACCAGCGGGTTGCCGTCCGGCGCGAAGGTGAAGGGACCGTTGATGATCTGCTTGATGCCGGTGTTCTGGAAGGCCGGGAAATGCCTGAAGCCGACTTCCAGCGACGGCGCGATGCGGTCGATGTCGGGCTCCAGCAGTTCGTGGCCGAAATTCCACGGCGTGGAAAATTCGGACCATGGCTTATTGGCCTTCTCATAGGTACCCATCAGCATGCCGCCGCGCTCCTGGCGCAGATAGAGCTCGCCGTCGAAATCGACCGCGTGGATGATCTCCGTGCCGGTGTTCTGGTTCCAGGCGGCGACTTCCGGCATGTCCTCGGTGATCAGGTACATGTGCTCCATGGCCAGCACCGGCAGTTCCAGCCCGATCATGCGGCCGACCTCGCGCGCCCATAGACCGCCGGCGTTGACGACATGCTCAGCCACCACGTCGCCCTTGTTGGTGATGATGCGCCACAGCCCGTCGGGGCGGCGCACGATGCCCTCGACCTTGGTGAAGCGCTCAACCTCGGCGCCAAGTTTTCTCGCAGCCTTGGCATAGGCATGGGTGACGCCCGATGGATCGAGATGACCGTCCTCCTTGTTGCGGACGGCGCCGACGAACTGCTTCGGATCGAGCAGCGGCATCAGTTCGGCCGCTTCGTTCGGCGAAATCTCCTCGAGATCGATGCCGAGATATCGTCCCTTGGCGACGACGCCGCGCAGCCAGTCGAGCCGCGCCTCGGTCGCCGCCAAAAGCACGCCGCCGGTCAGATGCACGCCGGTCGCCTGGCCGGACAGCTCCTCTATCTCCTTATAGAGCGAGATCGTGTATTTCTGCAGCTTGGCGACGTTGGGATCGCCATTGATCGTATGCATGCCGCCGGCCGCATGCCAGGTCGAGCCGGAGGTCAGCTCGTCACGCTCCAGAAGCAAAATGTCGGTCCAGCCGTGACGGGCGAGATGGAACAGCACGGAACAGCCGACGACGCCTCCGCTAATGACCACGACCTTTGCATGCGATTTCATGGATTTTCTCACTTATTTCAGTGGTTGGACGGGTGACGTGAATCGGGATGGAAGGAGCTAAAATCACCCCCCTCTGGCCGGCACGCCAGAGGGGGGTCCTCGAAGACGCACGACACAACATCACGGCTCGCCCTGCCCGATCGCTTCCTTGCGCTTTGCCACATACGCCTCCAGCGCCTCGCGCACGGAAATAGCCATCGCCGGCTCGACATGATCTTCCAGCGCTTTCTTCCACAGCCGCCTCGCCCGCGCGGTGGCGTCGAGCCCGCCGGCCTCCTGCCAGGCCTCGTAATTCTGCCAATTGGAGAGCATCGGCTGATAGAAGGCGGTGGCGTAGCGCTCCAGCGTGTGCGGCTCGCCGAAGAAATGGCCGCCGGTCGGCACCGCCCCCAATGCCTCGACGGCGAGTTCGGCCTCGTTGACTTCGATCGGGCGCAAAAACTCCATCATGTGCTGGATCATCTCGACGTCGATGATGAACTTTTCGAACGACGCGGTCAGCCCGCCCTCCTGCCAGCCGGCGGCGTGGTAGACGAGATTGCCGTGGCCGAGCACCGCGCCCCACAGCGCCATCAGCGTCTCATAGGCGCCTTGCGCGTCGGCGGCGTTGGAGGCCGAGCCCGGCGTCGTCCGGTAGGGCAGTCCATAGCGCCGCGCCAGCTGCCCGGAGGCGATGTTGGCTTTGGTGTTCTCCGGCGTGCCGAACGCCGGTGCACCGGACTTCATGTCGACATTGGAGGTGAAGGCGCCATACATGACCGGGGCGCCAGGGCGGACAAGCTGCGTCAAGAGCACGCCGAACAGCGCCTCGGCGTTCTGTTGGGCGAGCGCGCCGGCAAGCGTCACCGGGCTCATCGCCCCCATCAGCGTGAACGGCGTCACCGCGACCGATTGGCCGAACTCGGCCATGGTCATCAGCCCTTCGGCCATCATCTCGTCGAAGCGGCGCGGCGAGTTGACCGAAATGATGGTGGTGATGCCGGGATCGTCGCGCATCTCATCAAGCGTCAATCCGCGTGCGATTGCCATCATTTCGATGCCGTCGAGCGCCCTGCCGCGGCCGATCGCCGAGACGTGAAAACTTTTGTCGGCCAGCGTCAGATTGGCGAAATAGGTGTCGAGATGGCGTGAATTGGCCGGCAGTTCCACCGGGGCGCAGACCTGGTTGCCCAGCATGTGGATGCAGTTGAAATGCTGCGCCAGCCGGGTGAGATCACAATAGTCGCGCAGGTTTCCGGCGCGGCGGCCGCGTTCCATGTCATGCACATTGGGCGGCCCGGCAACCAGGGTGAAGTTGATGGTGTTGCCGCCGAGATGGACGGCACGGGCCGGGTTGCGCGGCGTAAGCGTGTAGCTCGACTGCGTCGTCTTCAGTGCCTCATCAATCATGCCGCGGTCGATGCGGACAGTCATCGACGCGTGATCGACCTTGGCTCCGGCATTCTCGAACAGCAAGAGCGCCCGCGGGCTCATCACCTCGATGCCGAAATTCTCCAAAATGTGCATCGACGCCTGGTGGATCGCCTCGATCTGTTCGGCCGAGAGCATCGCCATTGGCGGATAGGGATTTGTCACGCGGCGCAACGGCAGTTGCGGAATGGCGGCCGGTCCCCTGTTGCTGGTTCGCTCGGCGCCGCGCTTGCGTCTCGGCTCGTTCATGCGGGGCATCAAAGCGCCGGCACGAGGATCGGGCTGTCAGAAATCCGCCACCCGCGGGCGTGATTTTAGCCAAGGCGGCATATCGGGAATTTCACGCCGACAAAAGCGACATAAAACGTCGGAATATCTATCCTCGCTCTGCCGCGACCAAAGCGGCCGATGGGCCGTTAAGGAACGCAGCAAGATTCCTTTTATGTTTTCGGCCTAATCCTGTTCCAATGGGTAAGTCGAGTTTTAGTAAAATTATAGCTGTTACCGTGTTGCTGGCGCTGTCGGCCTGCGCGACGCCGCCACGCCATATCAACGATGTCTGCGCCGTGTTCGACCAGAATGACGGTTGGTTCGACAACTGGCAGGCGGCGGCCGAACGCGCCGAACAGAAGCACGGCGTGCCGGTTCCCGTGCTGATGGCGACGGTGCGGAAGGAATCCGGTTTCAAGAGCAACGCCAGGCCGCCGCGCACCAAGCTTCTCGGCTTCATTCCCTGGAAACGTGTCTCCAGCGCCACCGGCTTCTCGCAGGCGCTCGACGGCACCTGGGCGCAGTATCAAAGCGAGACCGGCAGCTGGGCGGCGCGCCGCACCAGCTTTGCCGATGCCGTCGATTTCGTCGGCTGGTATCATTCCAAGACATCAGACACGCTCGGCGTCGCCCGCAACGACACCTACAACCTCTATCTGGCTTATTATCTCGGCTGGACGGCCTATGGCCGCGGGAATCGCGGCGATGCCGGCGTGCAGCGCTATGCGCGAGCCACCGAGAAGATGGCTCGGGATTATGCCGCGCAGCTACGCCAATGCGCGCGTTGATGAAGCCAAGGATCTAGCCATCCGTCAGCTTCGGCCTTTTGCCGCGCGGACGCTTGGGCGGAGCGCCGGCAAAGCCAGGACCGATGCCTTGCGGCGCGTCGTCCGGCAACCCCTCATGGGCGGCATGCTCCTTGTCGAATTTGATTACCGGCTCCATTTTCGCCAGCACGTCGTCGGCAAGCCAGCACAGGCTCAAATGACCGTCGCCGAGATTCTTCACCGGCGGCACCTGCGTCTCGCAAAGATTGTCCGGCACCAGCTTCTTGTAGCCGCAACGCGTTTGAAACGGACAGCCGGTTGGCGGGTTCATCGCCGACGGAATGTCGCCCTCCAGCACGATGTGCTTCTTGATCACGCTGGTGTCGGCGATCGGGATCGCCGACAGCAACGCCTCGGTATAGGGATGATAGGGCGGCGAAAATATCTGGTCGGTCGTGCCCTGCTCGACGATATAGCCGAGATACATGACGACGACACGATCGGCGATGTAGCGCACCACCGACAGGTCGTGGCTGATGAACAGCATCGTCGTCTTGTTCTTGCGCTGGATGTCCATCAGGAGCTCAGTCACCGCCGCCTGCACCGACACGTCGAGCGCCGAAACCGGCTCGTCGGCCACCACCACCTTGGCATCGCCGGCAAAGGCCCGCGCCACGCCAATGCGCTGCTTCTGGCCGCCTGAGAGCTGGCGCGGCTTGCGGCTCTCGAACGCCCGCGGCAGCTTCACCAGGTCGAGAAGCTCCAGCATGCGCTTGCGGCGATCGGCAACGGTGTTGCCGACATTGAACTTTTCCAGCGTGCGGATGATCTGTGAGCCGACCGTATGGCTGGGGTTGAGGGTGTCGAACGGGTTCTGGAACACCATCTGGATCGACGACACCGTCTCGACACTGCGCTTCTCGACGCCGGTCGACTGGATCTGTTGGTTGCCGAGCGTCACGCTGCCCGAGCTTGCCGTCTCCAGCCCGAGCAGCACCTTGGCAAGCGTCGACTTCCCACAACCGGACTCGCCGACAATGGCGACGGTCTCGGATTCGCGCGCCATGAAGGAGATCGTCTCGTTGGCCTTGACGACGCGGCCCTCGCTTGAGCCGAACACTTCGCTGCCGCCGACCTTGTAGTATTTTTTGAGGTCCTCGATCTTGAGCACCGGCGCGCCGGGCTCGACGCGCTCGTTGACCTTCTTGGCGCCGGGCGGCAGCGCCTCCCAGTCGATCTCGTTGAAGCGCACGCAGCGCGAAAAATGGCCTTCATGGCCGTCGACCGCGATCATCGGGATTTCGGCGGCGTTGCAGACGCCCTCGACGAAATGGTGGCAGCGGGGGCCGAAATTGCAGCCCTTCGGCCGCTCGTGCGGCAGCGGCAATTGCCCCGGTATGGAGATCAGAGGCCGCGAATTCTTGTCGGCGCCGGGCAGCGGGATCGAGCGGAACAGGCCTTGCGTGTAGGGATGGCGCATCCGGTCGAAGACGTCCTTGATCTTGCCGGTCTCCACCGCTTCGCCCGAATACATCACCGTAATGCGGTCGCAGGTTTCCAGGATCAGGCCGAGATTATGCGACACGAAGATCATCGAGGTGCCGAACTTCTCGCCGAGCCCCTTGACCAGGTCGACGATGCCGGCTTCCACCGTCACGTCGAGCGCCGTCGTCGGCTCGTCGAGCAGGAGCAGCGCCGGCTTCGACAGCAGCGCCATGGCGATGACGATACGCTGTTGCTGGCCACCGGAAAGCTGGTGCGGAAAGGAGCGCATCATGCGCTCGGGATCGGGCAGCCTGACCGCGCGCACCATTTCCAGCGCGCGTCTATAAGCCTCTTCCTTCGACACCTTGTCGTGGATCAGCGGCACTTCCATCAGTTGCTGGCCGACCTTCATCGCCGGGTTCAGGCTGGCCATCGGCTCCTGGTAGATCATCGCGATCTTGTTGCCGCGGATGGCGCGCAGTTCCTCGTCGGACAGCTCGCCCATGTCCTTGCCCTGGAACTTTATCCGACCGCCGACGATCTTTCCGATGTTGGAGAGGTCGCGCATGATGCCGAGCGACACGGTCGACTTGCCGCAGCCGGATTCGCCGACGATGCCCATCGCTTCGCCAGGCATGACCGTGCAGGAGAAGTCCATAACGGCCGGTATCTCACCCTTGCGGGTGAAGAAGGAAATCGACAGGTTCTCGATCTCGATGATCGGCCCATTGGTCGGCTTGGCGGGATTTCGAACTGCCTCATTCATGGGTCGCTCCAATCCTTGTTCTTTCAAGCATATCGGGTCGAGAACCCGTCCATCAATCTTTCATCGATTGTTCACGCAGCGAGTCGGCCAGCAGATTAAGGCCCAGCACGAACGACATCAGCGCGATCGTCGGCGGCAGCGCCGGATGGATGAAGGAGCGCAGCAGCCGGCTGGCGTCCTTGATCGCGGTGCCCCAGTCCGGACTCTCGGGCGCCAGCCCCAGCCCAAAATAGCCGAGCGTGCCGAGCAGGATCGTGGTGTAGCCGATACGCAGGCAGGCATCGACGATCAGCGGCCCGCGTGCATTGGGAAGGATCTCCCACAGCATGATGTACCAGGGCGATTCACCGCGCGTCTGCGCCGCCGCCACATAGTCGCGCGTCTTGATGTCCATGACAAGGCCGCGCACGATGCGGAACACGCCGGGGCTGGAGGCGAACACCACCGCCACGAAGATGTTGAGCTGGTTGGGATCGATATGGATTATCCTGAACGGGTCGGCATCGAAGACCAGGCCGGCATAGACCCAGCCGCCAATGGCAAGGGTCAGCCCCAGGAGGATGTAAAGGCGGTCCGGCCGCTTCTTGTAGCGCGTCCAGAACAGCACGCTGAAGAAGATGATCGGGAACAGGAAGAACAGCCCGGCCATCGCATAGGGGATCGGCGTCTCCATGATGCCCGGCGTCACCAAGAGATAGAACAGGAGAATCACCGGGAAGGCGAGCACGAGGTTGGCGAGGAATGACAGCACCGTATCGATCCTGCCGCCATAATAACCGGCCGGCAGGCCAAGCGTGATGCCGACCATCAGCGCGAAACCGGTCGCCGCCGGCGCGATGATCAGCACGATCTGACTGCCATAGACCATGCGGCTGAACACGTCGCGGGCAAGCTTGTCGCCGCCGAACAGGTAGACAAGTCCCGATTGCGGCTCGACCGCGCCCGGCAGCGCATCCTTCATGATCGGTATCTGGACAAGCGGATTGAAGGGCGAGATGGTCGACGCGAAGATCGCCGTGAACAGCCAGAACAGGCAGATGCCGACGCCGACGATGCCGACGCTGCTGTCGAACAGCTGACCGTAGAGGCCAAGCCTCTTCTTGTAGGCGAAGCTCGCCCCCATCACCAGGACGAGAGCGATCCAGACCGGCCAGAAACGCGCAAGCACGCCAAGCACCACATCGACGGCGCCGATATATTCAAGCTGCATCCGCTCGATCCCCTATTGAACTCTGATACGCGGATTGAGAAACGCGTAGCCGACATCGGAAATGAGCTGCGTGATCAGGACGATGAACACCGAGACCAGGGAGCAGCCGAGCAAAAGATCGATATCGTTGTTGCCGGCCGCCTCGACCAGCGTGTAGCCAAATCCCTGGTAGCGGAACATCACCTCGACGATGACGACGCCGGTGAGCAGCCAGGGAAATTGCAGCATGATGACAGTGAACGGCGCGATCAGCGCGTTGCGCAGCGCATGCTTGACCACGACGCTGCCGAAGGAGAGGCCCTTCAGCCGCGCGGTGCGGATATATTGCTGCGTCATCACCTCGACCATCGAGGCGCGGGTCATGCGGGCGATGTAGCCGATGCCGTAGATCGCCAGCGTCATCACAGGCAAAGTGAAATTGTAGAAGGTGATGCCCCGGCTGGCCGAAGCCGCCGAACCGTTCAGCAGGCCGAGCCATGAGGCGAAAATGACGGTGAAAATGACGCCCGACACATATTCGGGCGTCGCCGTCGAGGCGATCGAGGCGACGGACAACGTTCGATCGGTTCGCGAGCCTTCTCGCATGCCGGCAAGGATGCCGATCAGAAGCGAGATCGGCACCATCACCACAAGCACCCAGAACATCAGAATACCGGTGGCGCCGAGCGCCGGGAAAAGCTTCGACGCGACCGTCGCCTTGAACTTGGTCGAGCAGCCGAAATCACCCTGCAGCACGCCGGAGAACGTCGGCTCGACAGGATCGTTGCAGAACGAAAAACGTCGCGCGGGTTTGCCCGTTGCCGGGTCTGTGACCGGCTGTTTGGGCACGATACCCAGCCATTGGCCATAGCGGGAGAAGAAATACTGGCGATAGCCATGGTTGACCAGCCAGCTTTCGAGCTGCTCGGCCGAGGTGTGCATTTCGGTCTGGCTGATCGCCAGTTTTTTCAGATTGGGGTCGAGATTGATCAGGAAGAAGACGACCAACGTCAGGCACAGCATCGTCAATGCCATGGTGCCGAGGCGTCGAAGGATGAAGGAAAGCATGGCGGCCCCCTGCCGATCGGGTTGGGGTCAGGTGCTGTCAACCCTTGATTTGTCGCATGAGCCGGCCTGAAAAGTCAGCACCTTTTTGCGCTGATCCCACATTTGGATCATGTTCGAAACAGGAGGGAGGGAACAACGCCCTCCCTCCCCTTTGGCTTCGATCCGATCAGGCCTCGTCGAGCCAGACCTTGCCGTAGTCGCGCTCGAAGGTCGGGTGCATGGCGTAGTTCTTAACGGCAGCCACCGAGTGACTGTAGAGCTTGCGCCAGAAAGGCTGGATGATGATTCCGGAATCCTGCAGGATCTGCTCGATGTCCTTCATCATCTCCTTGCGCTTGGCGGCGTCGGCAACAGCGAGCGCGGCGTTGAGCTTGGCATCCCATTCGGGATTCGACCAGGCGGTTTCGTTCCAGGCTTCTCCGGTGCGGTAGCCGATCGCCAGAACCTGGACGCCGAGCGGCCGCATGTTCCAGTTGGTTATCGACAGCGGATACTTCGTCCAGTCGTTCCAGAACGTCGAACCCGGCAGCACCGTGCGCTTCACCTTGATGCCGGCGTCGCGCATCTGCGCGGCGATCGCATCGCCGGTATTCTTGTGCCAGTCTTCGTCGACCGTGATCAGCTCGTGCTCGAAATCGGCCTGACCGGCTTCCTCCATCAGCGCCTTCGCCTTGGCCGGATCGCGGGCAATCTTCGGCAGCTCGTAATATTCCGGATGGATCGGGCTGACATGGTGGTTTTCGGCGACAGTACCGGCATTGGCCATGCCAAGCTGCAGCACGACGGCGTTGTCGACTGCGAGCTGGAGCGCGTTGCGGACCTTCTGATCGTCATAAGGCTTGTTGGCCACATTGGTGCGGCAGACGATGGTCGCTGCGGTGACCACCTCGTACTTGACCAGGTCGACACCGTCGAGGATTGACACATAGTCGGCCGACGTCTCGAAATTGGTATGGACCTCTCCCGATTCGAAGGCGCTGACCGTAGCCGCGGGATCGGTGCCGTAGTCGATGAACTCGATGCCGTCGAGAAAGACCTCGCCGTCCCACCACTTGTTGTCTTCGCGGCGCTTGTAGACGACTTTCTGGCCGACATCGTAGGAGACGAGCTCGAACGGGCCGGTGCCGATCGGGCAGGCTTTGAAATCGCCGCCCTTTTCGTCGAAGGTCTTGTGGACGATGAGGCCGGGATAGTCGCACACGTTGGGAATGAGCGCGATATCAGGCGTGCTGAGCTTTAGCTTGACCGTGTGTTCGTCGACCTTGGTGACTGCGCTCTCATCCAGCTTGTCGTCCTTGACCAGCGAGCCGAGACGACCGGGCATAGAATTGCCTTCGGCTTTCTTGTCGGCCCAACGCTTGAAGTTGAAGATGACGTCATCCGCGGTGAACGGATCGCCGTTGTTCCAGGTGACGCCCTTGCGCACATGCAGCGTGTATTCGGTGGCGTCGTCGTTGACGTCCCAACTCTCGAGCAGGTAGGGGCGGAACGTGAATTCGTTTGTGTACTTGACCAACGGCTCGAGTGCTTGGCGCTCGGCATTGGCGATTTCCGACCAGTCGGCCTTGCGCGGATCCTTCGGATCCTTGATCCACATGGCGACCTTCAATATGCCGCCCTTCTTGCCCTGTACGTCCTGCGCTCTTGCCGGCGTCGGGTCGGCGAGGCCGAGCATTCCATAGGCCATCGCCGTGGACGCGCCGAAGACGCTGGCCAGAGCCAGAAACTCGCGGCGATCGACACGTCCGGCCCTGGCTTCTTCGGCCATTGCATGGATGTGATCCGGAACGCGATCGCCATTACTCTTGTAGATTGTCATCACGAAACTCCCATTGTTGGCTTTCTGCCTTTTACCATTCCGCATCCGGGCCATGATGTCAAAAACGGCACGGGTTGGGAACATGCCAAGGAATGTGCAACTTTGGAAGGGAAGCAGTTCGCGTGATAACGACAGTCTTGGCGCAAAATTGCTATTGCCCGGCAGATTTCGTTCGAATCTCCGGGATCGATCAAACTGAGACATTCACGACAGCGCCGCGCGTCCTCTGGGCTGT
>NZ_RZSW01000131.1:0-12626 GCF_003997375.1 Mesorhizobium sp. M5C.F.Ca.IN.020.29.1.1
GTCCTCGTTAGTGGCTCGGCCGCCGCCCCGCTTTTTTCCAAAGCAGGTTCAAATTCAAAAATAGAGTCGGTATTTGAATCAGATTGCTGCCGCTCGCTTTGGGACTCATTGCCGCTCGGATTCGTAGATTCCATATGGATTTCAAGCAGCTTATCCACGTCATCACGCAACGCGGCCAGATCGGCCACGACAGGCTCGAGCTCGGCAATGCGGGCACGGCGCGGAATTGTCTCCACAACGGCGCGGAAACGCCTCCACAGGCCTCCCCAGTCGCCCGTCACGTCTTCCTCAACGGCCGCCTCGATCAGCTTGTGGATATCCCGGCGGTGCAGCGTAATGCGTTCCCTCATAAGCCTGAGCGCCCTGTTGTCGGCGCGAACACGCTCGGCCGCCGCCTCGAACTCTTGAGCACGGGCCAGCAGCGGCGCCAAGGAGAAGCCGAATGCTTCCTCGATCTCCCCGCCCCTGCCCTTCCGTGCATAACGCTTGCCGTTCGGGCTGTCCCGACGGATGACCAGACCGCAATCCACCAGTTCCGCCAGGTTCCTCCGCAAGGTGGAATCGGGCATGCCATGCGCCCTGAGGGACAGCTGTGCGTTCGAGGGAAACACGATGAGGCCGTTTTCCTCGCTCAGCTCACTGTCAGGATAGAATGACAGCAACGCATTCAGGACGGCCAGGGCGCGATCGCCGATGCCGATGATGCTCTTGCCCTCGCAGAGGTTGCGATAGATCTGCCACTTGTCGACGATCCTGCCTTTGGGGATCTCACGTGACTCGTTTTGCGCTGCCAGCATGGCAAGCGACATCGGCCGCCGCCCAAAGGGCGTCGTTGCAATACCCGTCTCCATTTCTTCCTTCGCCTTCAATTAGGCAAAAGAAATCCGTCCGCCGAATCGACGCTTAAAACTCTTGACACTGATTCGTGGAAATGAGATTCTCGGCTTGCTACAGATCGAGAAGGGCTTCCACGGTTCGCCGTCGGGGGCCTTTTTCTTTTGCGGTTCAGTCTCCTGTTGCTGTCCTCTCCGACTTCCTGAACGCCTCATAAAGGTCGCCCAGATTGTCGGAAATCCACGTTCCAAAGCGGCCGCCATCTGTCTCCTTCACAGCGATTGTGACGGCCCTGCCTGCCTTCTTGACACTGACGCTAACTGATTTGTCCTCAGGAGCCCAAGATTGTGCCTCGGGCTTTACACTGGCCTTGCGACCGGGCTTCCCCTTGGCATTCAGGGCCGCAAGCAACCTTGCGAAGCGTTCGTTGCTTTCCAACTCACCGAATTCGGGTTCGGACTGGATTTCAGTAACCATGTCGGATTTCCTGCCGACAAGCAGGGACAGTTCTACCCACCGCTCGCGACCGACAGATGCAGCTGACCCAATCTTGCCGATGACAGATGCCGGAATCCTTGTGACAACTGACACCATCTTCGAGACAGCAGCGGCGTTCGAGGCCAATGCCGACGAGATGACATCTCTGTCGTATCCTAAGTCTTCAAGGCGCTTTGCGAACATCGCCTTCTCGATGAAACTGAGATTTGCCCGAGCAGAATTCTCCTGACCCTGGGCAATGACATGAGTCTTGTCGTCGATCTCCTTGACGACCGCCCTCACCTTCCGCCCCAGTTCGCCGGCAACTCGGACGCGGCGATGGCCGAAAACGATCATGTAGCGGCCGTCGATACCGGGATGCGGACGAACAAGTATGGGAGTATCCTGACCCCTCTCCCGGATCGCTTCCAGCAGTTCTTGATACTGCTCCTTGTCGTCGCCCATGCGGTCGGAAACGAACGAGCCGTCGATGACGTTTGGATCGAGTTCGACCACATGCTCGCCTTCAAGATACGCATCCGCTTGCTTTGCCAACTCATTGACTGAGCGGATCATAGATTTCGAAGCGCCGCGGATCGGATATGCCGCCGTGGAGGTAGACGACACCTGATCGTCGGTCTCCGTTTCTGAGAGGCCTGCAAGAAGGTTCTTACGTGCCATATTTGTCTACCTCCAGATAGCGCCTAGTCCATTGAATGCATTCGAAAAAGATCCGATTTTGTCAGCGGACAAAAGTCAGCGCCCCCATGCTTTATGAATCAAGTCGGCGACTTCACCGTTTACGACTTCCAGCGCATCCATTGCCCGCTCGTATGTGGAACGGGTCATCGCATTCTTCTCAACTTCGTAGAGGGTCTGCTTGGTAATCCCCGCATCGGAAATCGCCGTCGATTTCAGCATCTGGTTCTTGAGAATGAATTCGCCAAACAGCGTATGCAGGAACGCTACCATCTGCGCTTGCGGCTGATCCGTGGGTTCGAATCGAGTAACAAGATAGCGATACCACTCCAGGTTCACCTCGGCACCCGCCGCCCTGATCGGCTCGAGGATGTTCCCGAGCATCAGCAGAAACTGGCCCATGCTCATCACGTCGAGCATCTGCGGATGGATCGTGATCAACACCGACGTCGCCGCGGTCAGTGCGGTGATCGTCAGATACCCGAGCTGCGGCGGACAATCGATAACTACGACATCGTAGCGATCGTCGACCTCCGTCAATGCCGTCGAGATTCGCGTGAAGAACGCCCTGCCCACATTCGAGGACCTGTCGGTCATTGCCAGAGGCGTGTCGTATTCGAATTCCTGCAGCTCTAGGTTCGCAGGGACAATATCGAGGCCCGGGAAATTCGTTGGCTTGATGATTTCCGAGAGAGGCACCTTCTGGTCGTCATATCGAATCGAGTCGTAAAGCGATTTCGTCTGGTCGAGTTCAGGCTGGAACCCATGCAATGAGGAGAGCGACGCCTGCGGGTCTAGATCGACAGCTAGGACACGGTGCCCGGTCAGCGAAAGATATTGGGCGAGGTGGGCAGCGGTGGTGGTCTTACCGCTGCCGCCCTTGAAATTGACCACAGCTAGGATCTGAAGCTTCTCGCCCGGCCGCCGATGGGGAACATACATTCGGGCGTCGGATCGCCCGTACTGGTCGAGATACTGGCGCAGCTCAAGCATCTGTTCAGCAGTATACGACCGCCTGCCCGACGTTGAGGTTTCAGGCACCGGGCCTTTGCCTTCCAGATGCAGCTTCTTCAGATGGCTTTGGGAGACCCCAAGATACGTGGCAACCTCGGCCAGCGAGAACGAGCGAAGATTCTTCTTTGCATGGGGAGGGAAGCGCTGCATCGAGAGTAGGTGCAGCTTCTTCGATATCTGGTCGCCCTGCTCGAGAATGCTTTTCTCGAACAGCAACGGGATTTTCGTGGGAACGGGCGAACTCACGTTCATTAGATCGACACTCTCTAAAAACGATTTTTGGCGCAAAGACGCTAAGCAAGCGTCATTATGTCCGATTCGTTCGATCCGGCAAGAAATTTTAAGTTAACAAAGGGTCAACGGCCTCGCGGCAGCGGAATCACGTGATCCGATTCATGCAATTGAATAGGCTACACAATTTCCCGATTTTGTCAGCGGACAAATTTCCTGCTTTCCGCAGCCGTCAGCTAGTCTTCGCAAGTATATCGCCGATCATCATGCCGTGCGGGAAGCCGTCACGGGTGCTGCTCACCCCTTCCATTTAGGGGAAGACGAGTTCACGTGAAACTTTGCGTTTGCCAAGAAGACGCTCCACCGAAGCTTCGGATCCAGGGCAGGGCAGGGGGATGGCGCCTTGTCGATCACCCCCATCCGGGAATGTTGTCCTGCAATGACGACTGCAGCATGTTCGTCTGTTTTTCGAAAACAAGCCCGCGCCTCGGGCGGAGAGCGCGGGCCGATCGGGTTGGGCCTCGATTTGTGGCGGGCAAGCGGGGGCGGGCCGCTGCTCACAGATAATATTAGTGTACGCTAATGTCATGCTGTCAAGATCGGCAACTTCCTCCGGGGTCGGGGATCAATTAACGGAGCCGAGGGCGCCAATCGCGCCCGGTTCCCAACTGATCCGAGGCGGTGACGTACCTGCTTTGGCACATGAGCTCCGCATCGTGATTAAGAAGGGCCGCCGCCCCTGAGCCTGCTCGCGATGCGCATTATTGCATTAACCGCGCATAGACTTCGTCGCTTCAAGCGGCCTCTTGAAAGGCGTGAAGGCGACGGTGCTGTCGGTCGGCGCCGACACGGCCGAGAACCGCTCCCAGCTCGACGCGCCTGTGCGCCGTCTCCGCGAAGCGGGCTTCGAAGTCGAGGGTCTGCTCCTGCAGGGCGATCCGGACGAGGTCATCGGATCGCATGTCGAAACGCGCGGCATCGGTCTGCTCGTTATGGGCGCCTACGGCCATTCGCGCATCCGCGGCCTGGTCATCGGCTCCACGACCGAAGCCCTGGTTCGCCGCTCCCGGATGCCCGTCTTGATGTTCCGCTGACGCAGACTCGCGGTAAAATCATACTGTCCAGTTTGGCCAGCGATCACGGTTCTGCGCCAGTCCAGCTAGACACGAGCGCCGCGGTCGCGGACGAACTTGAAGCCCTCGACAGGGCATTCGAAGGCAGCAAGCCTGCCGTCGACGATCTGGAAGAGTCGCTCTGATAGGAGAGGCATACCTCGAGGCGCTCGCTCATCCCCGGAACCGCTCGGTGGTCCAATGGATCTTGCCGCCGATCTTCATCGGCTTGTGGATCATCAGGCGCTTGGGCAGGTGCTCGGGATGTTCCTCGAGTAATGTGATCTTCACCGTCGGTTTGTCGCCACGGCGCGAGATATGGCCGTCATTATCGACTTCGCCGGACTGGTAGCGTCTCGGGGTCAGGCCTACCCATGCGCCTACGGCGCGCGAGTTTTCTGAAGTTCGACGGATCCTCCACGGCCGCGGCAAAGGCGGTGGCTGTGACGGTGCCGACACCGGCACCGACCATCGCGCGAGGGGCTTCGCTATATTCAGGTTTGCCACCGCTATCAGGTTCAGCCGCTACGCTTTTGCGGGTGCCTTGCGCGCCTTCTTCATCGGCGACTTGATTGTTGCTGGGGTTGTTGCTGCTGCCGCCGCACGAGCAGCCCGTTTTGGTTTTGCTGCCGGTGCGGGTGCAGGCACCGCGGCCTTGCGCCCGAGTCCAATTGATTTCGCCATCGCAGAGCGGGTGGCCGCGTAGTTCGGCGCCACCATTGGATAGTCGGCAGGTAGATTCCACTTTTGCCGGTATTCATCAGGGCTCAGATTGTAGTGAACTCCGATATGGCGCTTCAGGGATTTGAACTTTTTTCCGTCTTCCAGGCAGATGATGTAATCCGCTGTGACCGACTTCCTGATCGAGACTGCCGGTTGCTGTTTGACCACAGGTTCCGTTGCCGGCGTGCCGATCCCGTACAGAGCGGCATGGACATCGCCGATTAGCTTCGGCAACTCGGCGACCGGCAGTGGATTGTTCGACACATAGGCGGCAACAATGTCGGCGGCAATCGACACGATATCCGTTTGGCCATCGCGTTCGGGAGAATTGACCATAGAATATTCCTTTGTCTTATCGGATTCACTAACTTATCGGATTCACTAAAGAAGTGTGATTTACCCGCTCCGCCAGGCAAATAATCCGTTTCCTTCCGACAATCCACATCCCCTCGTCAATATTATAAGGATGATCGTTCTGATCGGCCGCGGATAAACGCTGTAGCCGCGCATTCAGTGTGTTTAACTCGGCCACCAAGTTTGGTCGCGGTCGCTCACCACACCGGATGCGACAGCCGACACAATCGGGATCGCGGCATCCTCCCTCGCGATCGGCGGCCGACAACCCCATGATCGCCAGCCCGGCTTCGCGCAGGGCCATCAGGAAGGCCTCTTCAAGGCGCGTTGGACGAAGTGCTCGTCAAGTGTCAGGCCGCAGATCAGCGGCCTACGAGGAATGCACTCCGGAGGCGTTAGCTATTCGGCTCATCCGCCAGCCGCCGAGAGCGGTGGAGTTCCCGATTGCATGGAGCGGGTACAGATCACCGCGAGGCGGTAAATGCCAGGCACTCAGACTCAGGGAAGGCCGGAGCCGCTTGGGGACGTGGGGTAAGAACGCTCGCGGACGGTCCTGACGGCCGCATCCACATCCGTTTTGCTGTCCCCGAGTTCTTGAAGGACAGCTGCACCCAGGAGAAGGCTGGATTCCGTCGTTTCGGGCATCACGGTTGTCGCGCCTTTCTCAAGCAGCTCTTGCACATGCACGTGGTGACGCGCCCGGACAATCACCGGTAAGTCGGGCAGTTTGCGTCTCAGCGCCGCAAGAGCCGATTTGGCTGCCTCGGGGTCGTCCAGAGTGATCACCATGGCCTTTGCGCTATCGATTCTCGCTGCGGCCACCATCTCCTCCTGAGAAGCGTCGCCAAAAAAGACCGGTAGACGTTCCTTCCGGGACCGCTCTACATTTTTGGCGTCGAGGTCGACTGCAACCCACCTGTATCCACGCTCGTCGAGCAATCTGCCGATCACCTGGCCGACCCGCCCGAACCCGGCAATGACAACATGGCCCGAGTAAGCTTCGGTCTCTGTCTGCAACTGAGTTCTGCTGGGTAGCCCCCGTCGCTCAAGCTGGCTCTGGGCCGCTCGACCAGCTCGGGCCAGAAGTGGCGTGGTAGCCATGCTGACGGCTACGACGGCAAGCAGGAACTGACCGGTCTCGACCGATAGCGCCTCGGTGCCCATCGCGAGGCTGAACAGCACAAAAGCCAACTCGCCGCCTTGGGCAAGGTGCAGGCCAGCGCTTGCAGCGAGCGGCAGCGGCAACCCGAAGGCCGTACATAGGCCGAGGATTAGCAGCGCCTTCACGGCTATGAGTGCAACTGCGACCAACAGGATCCAGTGGAGCAGAGGCAAGACGACGCCAACGTCGACCAGCATGCCGATCGAGATGAAAAACAAGCCCAACAAGACGCCTCTGACAGGCCGGATATCGGCTTCGATCTGGTGGCGGTACTCGGTGCCGGCAAGCATGAGACCGGCTAGAAAGGCGCCAAGGGCCATAGGGAGACCGGCCAGTGCGGTACCCCAGGCCGTGCCGAGCACTACCAGCAGGGTAGCAGCAATGAAAAGCTCCGCGTTCCCCGTGCCGGCGATGACGCGGTAAAGCGGTCGAAGCAGCAGACGCCCGGCGGCAAGCAAGATGACTAGCGCCACGGTGGCCTTTAGGCCCGCCTCGGCGAGCGTCCAGGCCAGTTCTTCAGGCTCTTGGCCCAGCGCTGTGACAACGGCCAAGCCGGGAACGAGCGCGAGATCCTGCAAGAGCAGAACGGAAAGAACTACCCGCCCGAGATGACTGGACAGCTCACCGCGTTCCGACAGCAGGCGCAACACGAAAGCCGTTGATGAGAGAGCGAGGGCGCCGCCGATTATCGCCGCCTGTCCGATGGTGCCTCCGAACGCTAGTGACCCCGCTCCGATGACAGCACCCGTGATGGCAACCTGTGCCACGCCAAGTCCGAACACATATAGCGCCATGGTGCGAAGGCGATCGAACGACAGCTCCAGCCCGATCGCAAATAGCATGAACACAATGCCGAGCTCGGCGAGGCGGTGCGTTCCCTCAACCTCGCTCACGAGTCCAAAACCATACGGTCCGATAACAAGGCCCGCGATCAAGTAACCGATGACCGCATCAATGCCGAGCCTGCGCACCAGGGGCACGACCAAGATAGAAGCCACAAGGAAGACGACGGCGTCGCGCAGGATAGAATAATCGTGAGGGACGCTTTCGGGCATGATGCTTCGGTCTGCTACAGTTTCATCATCGGCGCAACAAGCCGGATCCGCAGGCTCACAGTCAGTAGAGTCACCGCGATGGCCGGAGACACCTCGGCCTTCATGCGAACAAGGTGTTTGTCAGATGGCCAGCGATTTGAACAGGATAGAGACGTTGTCACCGGAATCGGCTGGCAGCCACCCGATCATCGCCCGTTTCGCCTATTTGCGCGCTCGCCGAGCGCGACGATTTGTCGGCGGCGTCGGCAGATCGAGACCTGCGGCCCTACTTGTTATCTGACGCCAACGTTTTGGTATTTGATCACGCGTGTTTGCGGTGGATCAAAGCTGGACACTGTCCATTGCCTCTACAGATAGCCTG
Source organism: Mesorhizobium sp. M5C.F.Ca.IN.020.29.1.1 (assembly GCF_003997375.1). Taxonomy (NCBI): domain Bacteria; kingdom Pseudomonadati; phylum Pseudomonadota; class Alphaproteobacteria; order Hyphomicrobiales; family Phyllobacteriaceae; genus Mesorhizobium; species Mesorhizobium sp. M5C.F.Ca.IN.020.29.1.1. The sequence continues at coordinate 8,023 of NZ_RZSW01000131.1, forward strand.
CACTGGCGTGAGGTCGCTTGATCTTGCCGCAACGGAGGCGAAATCTGATGAACCAAATAGCATCTCTGTCACTGACGACGTACCCGGACCCGACCCCTCCGAAAATAGCGGCGAACGCAGTCGCCGTTGTTAAGCAGATCGCGGCCTCGCTTCATGCTGTCGCCATCAATGTGGATATACCCGACGTTTCGAACGCGCTGTCGAGCTATCTTCTCGACCTTCCCAACAAGATTCGCGAGGTGGAAACCGCCAGTCGCAAGTGCGGCACCACTTTGCTGCAGGCGGTTGCGAGGGAAGCCTCGCAAGGCGGCGTGACCCTGACTACACAAGAGATAACGGCACCGCCGGCATTGATGGGTGATGTTGCAGCAAAGGAGGCCCGCTATTTCGATGTCTGTCTGGTCGGTTGGGAGTTGGACAATCAGGCTGCACGCATGGCTGCCGAGGCGATACTGTTCGGGTCGGGTCGCCCGACCATAATTCTTCCCGACGCCGCGGATGTCGGCGTCCTTGGCCACGTCGTCATCGCGTGGGATGGCAGTCGCGTGGCGGCACGGGCCGTTGCGGACGCACAGCCGTTTTTGGAGCGTGCTTCGACGATAACTGTCGTGACCGTGACGGACGAGAAGCCGCTCCCCGGGCGCGACATCGGCGAACGCCTTGCGCAGGGCCTCAGGACGCGTGGCCTGGCGGCCGGAGCCGCCTCGATTCAGGCTGAGGGTCGTTCGATCGGAACTGCTCTCCAGGAGCACGCCCTCAAGATCGGCGGCAACCTGCTCGTCATGGGCGGATACGGTCATTCGCGTATCAGGGACTTCGTACTCGGTGGGGCGACTGAAGGTATTCTCTCGGAACTGCGCTTGCCTGTGCTCCTGTCGCACTAGGGCTTGGTGGCATGAGAGGCGATCGCGACAAGGATCCGGTTCTGCGTTTCCACGGCGCTGCCCACGGCGTTACCGGCTCGTGCTATGAGATCGGGACGTCGCGTGCACGGATCCTCGTCGACTGCGGACTGTTCCAGGGGTCGAAGTCCGAGCGCGAGTTGAACTATGGTGCGTTCCCGTTCGCGCCTGAGGCGATTGACGCCGTCATCCTGACGCATGCGCATATCGACCACAGCGGCCTTCTGCAGAAACTGGTCAAGCAGGGTTTTTCTGGCCCGATCCACACGACCCGCGCCACGATCGATCTTTGCTCCGTCATGCTGCCCGACGCGGCACATATCCAGGAGATGGAGGTGGAACAGCTGAACCGCCGCAACGTGCAGCGCGGGCGTCAGCCGGTCGAGCCGATCTACAGGCAGGAGGATGCGGCCGCGTGCATGAGCTTGTTTCGGGCCCTGGAATATTGCGAATGGACGACCATTGCCGAGGGCCTTCGCGCCCGCCTCTGGAACGCCGGCCACTTGCTCGGTTCAGCATCGGTAGAGCTTGAGATTGACCGAGATGATGCGCCGCTGCGCATCATCTTCTCGAGCGACATAGGGCCGGACCACAAGCTGCTTCAGGCCGATCCCGAGGGCCCAGCAGGCTTTGACTATCTGATCTGTGAATCGACCTATGGCGACCGGGACCGGCCGGACTTTTCGCCCGAGCAGCGTCGGTCTCAGCTCGGCGAAATTGTGCGTGGCGCGGCCGAGGCGAACGGCCCGCTGATCGTTCCTTCCTTCGCCGTCGAGCGGACGCAGGAATTGCTGGTCGATCTCTACCTGCTTATGGAGTCCGGTGACGTGCCTACGGCTCCGATCTTTGTCGACTCGCCATTGGCGACGCGCGCCAGCGCGATTTTCGAACGGCATGCCGACGAAATCGAACAGGGAAATGTGCTGCGCCAGGCTCTCAACTCGAGGGAGTTGCGTTTCACCGAGACGGTAGAGCAGAGCAAGGCGATCAATCGCCTGAACGGCTTCTTCGTGGTGATCGCCGCCAGCGGCATGTGCGACGCAGGGCGTATCCGTCATCATCTCAAGGCCAATCTCTGGCGTCGGAACGCCACGGTCATGATGGCTGGATTTCAGGTCCAGGGTTCCCTCGGCAGGATCCTTCTCGACGGCGCGCGGCGTGTGCGCATCCAAGGCGAGGAGGTCGAAGTCAAGGCGCGTATCCGTTTGTTCGATTTGTATTCCGGCCATGCCGACGCTGGCGAGCTGGTCGCCTGGGTTAAGGCCCGGACCCCGGTGAAGCAGGTGGTATTCCTGACGCATGGCGAGGAAGGGGGGCTTGGTGGCCTGCGCGAAAAGCTGACAGGGATCATGCCCTACGATAAGATCATCATGCCGAGGCTGGATGACGCATTCCAGTTGTCACCACGCGGCTGTTTGCCGATCGACGTTAATGAGCCGCGCCGCCTGAGGCCAGAAAAAATCGCCCGTCTCGACTGGCACAACGACCTTTCAAAGCTTCTCCTGGAAATTAGCGAGGCGGTTGGCGCCGCAGCCGACGAAAGGGGCCGCGCCGCAATTGTCAGGCGAATGCGCCGGGCGCTCGAGGACAGCGATGCATAGAGGCCACACGACGTGAGCACGAACTGAAAGCGCGCGAATACGTTTCTGTAGTTCGCCGTAGATCGACGAAGACAGGCGCATGTCGCGGTTCGGCGACAGTCGCCAACAGGCAATGGGAGCCAGACATGACCGAGCCTAAAGCAGCCTCCGAGCGCCGGTTGACCGACCAGGAGCTCCACGACATCGACGCCCATTGGCGCGCTGCCAACTATCTGACGATCGGCCAGATCTACCTGCTCGACAATCCACTGCTTCGCGAGCCATTGCGGCTGGACCATGTCAAGCCGCGCCTGCTTGGCCATTGGGGAACGTCGCCGGGGCTGAGTTTCATCTACGCGCATCTCAACCGCGTGATCCGGCTCAGGGATGCAAATGTCATCTATATTTGTGGCCCCGGCCATGGCGGCCCGGCAATGGTGGCGAACACCTATCTGGAGGGCACGTATAGCGAGCTCAATCCGGACATATCACTGGACGAGCAGGGCATGCGCAAGCTGTTCCGGCAATTCTCCTTTCCGGGCGGGATTCCGAGCCATGCCGCGCCCGATGTGCCCGGCTCGATTAACGAGGGCGGCGAGTTGGGTTACGCACTTTCCCATGCCTTCGGCGCCGCTTTCGACAATCCGGACCTTGTCGTCGCCTGCGTAGTCGGTGACGGCGAAGCCGAAACCGGGCCGCTGTCCGCCGCGTGGCACTCCAACAAATTTCTCAACCCGGCGCGCGACGGCGCTGTGCTGCCGATCTTGCATCTGAACGGCTATAAGATCGCCAATCCGACCATCCTGGCCCGCATTCCCGAAGATGAATTGCGCGCGCTGTTCATTGGCTATGGCTATGAACCGCTGTTCGTTGAGGGACACGATCCGACCATTATGCATGAGCTGATGGCGACCGTGCTCGACGACGCGCTGGATCGCATCAGAGCGATCCAGGACGCAGCGCGCCATGGTGCCGTAGCGCTGGTGTCGCGACCGAAATGGCCAATGATCGTGCTGCGAAGCCCCAAGGGCTGGACCGGTCCGAAGGAGGTCGACGGACTGAAGACCGAAGGCTTCTGGCGTGCGCACCAGGTGCCCTTGTCGGGCCTTGCGGAAAACCCCGCCCATCTCAAGCTGCTCGAGGAGTGGCTGAAAAGCTATCGACCCGACGAACTGTTCGACGAGGCCGGCGCACCTCTTGCCGAGATCCGCGCCACCGCGCCGCAAGCAACGCGGCGCATGAGCGCCAACCCGCATGCCAATGGTGGTCTGCTGCGTCGGTCCCTCGATCTACCCGGCTTGCACGACCATGCGATAGCCGTCGCGCGGCCCGGAGAGGTTAAGGCCGAGTCAACGCGGGTAATGGGCAAGTTCCTACGTGGCGTGATGGAGCTGAACGACGGCTCGAAGAACTTCCGTATCGTTGGCCCGGACGAGACCGCCTCGAACAGGCTTCAGGACGTGTTCGAAGTTACCGAGCGAGCTTGGATGGAAACGATCCTCCCCGAAGACGTTCATCTCGCCCCCGATGGCAGGGTTCTCGAAATCCTCTCCGAGCATACCTGCCAGGGTTGGCTCGAAGGTTACCTATTGACCGGGCGGCACGGTCTGTTCTCCTGCTACGAAGCGTTCATTCACATTGTGGATTCCATGTTCAACCAGCATGCAAAATGGCTGGATGCCTGCCGGGACATACCGTGGCGGCGACCCATCGCATCGCTGAACTATTTGTTGTCCAGCCATGTCTGGCATCAGGAACATAATGGCTTCAGTCATCAGGATCCCGGTTTTATCGACGTTGCCCTGAACAAGAAGGCTGACGTCGTGCGCGTCTATCTGCCGCCGGATGCCAACACTTTGCTTTGCGTCACTGAACACGTGTTGAAGACATGGAACCGCATCAACGTCATCGTCGCCGGCAAGCCGCCGTCTTGGCAGTGGCTGTCGATGGACAAGGCGATCGTTCATTGCAAAGCGGGCATCGGCATCTGGGACTGGGCATCGACGGAGGACGGTGCGGAGCCGGACGTCGTCATGGCTTGCGCCGGCGACGTTCCGACTCTGGAGACGCTGGCAGCCGTCCAGATCCTCAGGCACCATGTTCCTGAGCTCAGGATCAGGGT
>NZ_RZSW01000132.1:0-12558 GCF_003997375.1 Mesorhizobium sp. M5C.F.Ca.IN.020.29.1.1
GGGGTACGGCGCCGGCCCCCACCCCGCTCCGCTTCGCGGATCGACCCTCCCCACAAGGGGGAGGGTAAAAAACTCAATCCGAAACCGGCGTGTTCTCGTCGACATCGACGCGGAAATTGCCGTCGAGGATTTCGGCCTTTTTCTTCTCGACCAGCTCCTTGACGTCGGCGGGCAACGTCTTGTCGAATTTGTGGTACGGCGCCAGAAAGGAGCCGCCCTTAGCCATGCGCGAGAAATCACCGTAATCCTGGGCGGTGAAGACGCCGGCCTTGACCAGTTTGATCGCGTGCTCGACCGTCGGATACATGTCCCACACCGGGCCGGTAATCACCGTGTCCGGGCCGAGGTTGGACTGGTCGGACATGTTGGAGATGGCGAGGATCTTTCTCTCGACCGCCGCTTCGATGACGCCGAAACGTTCGGCATAGATCACGTCGACACCGGCGTCGATCTGGGCGATAGCCGCTTCCTTGGCCTTTGGCGGGTCGAAGAAAGAGCCGATGAAAGCGACCTTCCGCTTGATGTTAGGATTGACCTCCCGGGCGCCGGCAAAGAAGGCATTGACGAGCCGGTTCACTTCCGGAATGCCCATCGCCGCAACGGCGCCGATCGTGCCTGATTTCGACATCTTTCCGGCGATCAGGCCGGAGAGATAAGCCGGCTCGTGGATCCAATTGTCGAAGACTGCGAAATTCGGCTCGGCCGGCCCGGCGCCGGAGCCGAACAGGAAGGCAACCTTCGGGAACTGCTTGGCGGTCCGGCGGGATTCCCGTTCGGCGGCGAAGGCGTCGCCCATTACCAGCTCATAGCCGCCTTGCGCATATTCGCGCATGACACGGCTGAAATCCGCCGTCTGAACCTTCTCCGACCATTTGTACTCGATGCCGAGTTCCTTCTCGGCCCTCTGCAGGGCGACATGGATCTGGTGGACCCATGGCTCCTCGGTCGGCGTGGCGAAGATCGCCGCCACCTTCAGCTTCTTGTCCTGAGCTAAGGCCAGACCCGGCAGCATGGTTGCTGCCAGGCCGAGCGCGCCCAGTTCCAGAACGCTGCGTCGCGAAAGCCCTTTGCATTTCGACTGGACTTTGCTCTTCCCGTTTTCCATCGCATGCCCCTCTGATTGGCGCCGTGCCGAGCCGGCTGTTTCTTTGAAGTGTCAGCTGGGGAACTATGGAACGGAGCCTCACCTTTGTCCACATGGTCAAATTTTTCGGGGGAGCAGCAGCTGCCGGCCGCCGTGGCATACCGCGGCCGGCGCTCGATCTTGTTTTACTGCCGTTCCAGCGCCACGGCGATGCCTTGGCCAACGCCGATGCACATGGTGGCGAGCCCATAGCGGCCGCCGCGCTCCCTGAGCTCCAGCGCCGCAGTGCCTGATATGCGCGCACCCGACATGCCGAGAGGATGGCCGAGTGCGATGGCGCCGCCATTCGGGTTGACGTGCTCCGCGTCCTCGGCAATGCCGAGCTGGCGGAGCACGGCGATGGCTTGGGAGGCAAAGGCTTCGTTGAGCTCGATGACGTCGAGATCTGCCGGCTTCAGCCCGATCCGGGCACACAGCTTCTGTGTCGCCGGCACGGGGCCGATGCCCATGATGCGCGGCACCACGCCGGCGACCGCACCTCCGAGGATGCGGGCGATCGGCGTCAGCCCATATTTCTTCACGGCAGCTTCCGAAGCGACGATCAGCGCCGCGGCACCATCGTTGACACCCGACGCATTGCCGGCCGTGACCGTGCCGCCTTGCCGGAACGGCGTCGGGAGTTTCGCCAGCGTCTCGATCGTCGTACCCCCGCGTGGATGCTCATCCTTCGAGACGACCGCGTCGCCCTTGCGCTGCGGGATCGTTACGGGAGTGATCTCCTTCGCCAGCCGGCCATTGGCCTGCGCGGCCACCGCCTTGTCCTGGCTGCGCACGGCAAACGCATCCTGGTCCGCGCGGGAGACGGCGAACTCTTCCGCGACATTCTCGCCGGTCTCCGGCATCGAATCGATGCCGTACTGCTCCTGCATCAGCGGGTTGACGAAACGCCAACCGATGGTGGTGTCGTGAATCTCGGCATTGCGGGAGAAGGCCGTCTCCGCCTTGGGCATGACGAAAGGGGCACGGCTCATCGATTCGACGCCGCCTGATATCATCAGTTCCGCCTCGCCCGCCTTGATAGCGCGTGCGGCGATGATGATGGCATCCATGCCCGAACCGCAGAGGCGATTGACGGTCGAGCCGGAAACCTCCTTGGGCAGCCCGGCCAGCAGCAGTGCCATGCGCGCGACATTGCGGTTGTCCTCGCCGGCCTGGTTGGCGCAGCCATAGACGACGTCATCGATCGCGGCCCAATCGATGCCGGGGTTGCGCCCGACCAATGCTCTCAGGGGGATCGCGCCAAGGTCGTCGGTGCGGATCGAAGACAATGACCCACCAAAGCGTCCGATCGGCGTGCGAATGTAGTCGCAGATATAGGCCTCGGCCATCTAACAGCTCTCTTTTGCGTTTCCCTGCTACGGCCCCGCTCGCTTGCGCTCAATGCTTGATGCGGTCGCGCATGGCGTACCAGAGCATGCCGAGCACATAAAGCGGACCGCGCAGGGCGGTGCCGCCGGGAAATGGCAACGGCCTCAGCGTCGAAAACAGATCAAGCCGCGAATTATCGCCCGTGATTGCCTCAGCAAGCAGCTTTCCCGACAGTGTCGACAGGATCACGCCCTTGCCGGAATAGCCATGCGCAAAATAGACCTCGCCATAGTGGCCGACATCCGGCAGGCGCGATGTCGTCACGGAGACGAGGCCGCCCCAGGCATGGTCGATGCGGCGGCCGCGCAATTGCGGAAAGGTCTTTTCCATATGCGGCCGCACGAAGCCGGCAATGTCGGCGGGCGGCGACGGCGTGTAGCGCTCGCCGCCGCCGAACAGCAGGCGTCCGTCCGCCGACAGCCGGTAGTAGTTGACCACGAAGCGGGTGTCGGAAACGGCGACATTGCTTGGGATGACGTCGCTCGGGTCGTCCAGCGGCTCGGTGGCGACGATGTAGTTGCCGACCGGCATGATGCGGCTGTTGACGCGCGGCTCGAGCCCCTGGAGCAGGGCGTCGCCGGCCAGCACGACATGCCTGGCCCGGACCGAGCCCTTGGCCGTCGCAACCCTGATGGCAGGTTCCCGCTCCACCCGCAGCGCCACCGATTTCTCATGGATGCTGACGCCCGCCGCTGCCGCGGCGCGGGCAAGACCCAGCGTGTAGTTCAGCGGATGCATATGGCCGCCGAGCTTCTCGTACATCGCGCCGTGATAGGGCGTGTTCACCATTCCACGCGCCTGCGCCGCCGACAGCATCTCGACGTCATGAAAATTCATCACGCTGGCAAGGCACTCAGCCTCTTCTTCGAGGTCGCGCAGGTCGGAGCTGTTGACCGCACCGGCGAGGTGGCCGGTCAGCCGGAGGTCGCAATCGATGGCGTGGCGCTCGATCAGGTCGAGCACCAGTCCGCGCGCCTCGAAGGCGAGATCGAACAGCGCCCGCGCCCGTTCGGGCCCATACAGCTTGACCAGACCCTTGGCGCCCTTGCGCAGCCCGGGGATTATCTGGCCGCCATTGCGCCCGGACGCCCCCCAGCCGATCTTGCCGCCTTCGAGGAGCACCACCTTCAGCCCGCGCTCGGCCGCATGAAGGGCTGCGGACAGGCCGGTGCAGCCGCCGCCGACCACCACCAGATCGGCGTCGATGTCGCCCTGCAGCGCCGAATGCTCCGGAGCCGGATTGGCCGTCGCGACATAGTAGGATTTGCCGATATCCAGGCCGGAGTTGAGGCTCATCATCATACCTTGAGCAGCAGGTGGTCGCGTTCCCAGCTGGTGACGACGCTCTGGAACAGGTCAAGCTCGACACTCTTGACGCGCAGATAGGTCTGGAAGAAATCCTCGCCGAGCAACTCCCGAACCGGACTGCACGCAGCGAAACGGTCGAGCGCCTCCTCCATGGTTTTCGGCAGCGTGCTCTTGCTGCGATAGGCATTGCCCGATGCCTCTGGCGAGCGCGAGAGCTTTTTTTCGACGCCGAGATAGCCGCAGAGCAGCGAGCCGGCCATCGCCAGATAGGGATTGGAATCGGCGCCGGGCAGCCGGTTTTCCACCCGCCGCGCGGCGCGCCCGCCGGCCGGCACGCGCAGGCCGCAGGAGCGGTTGTCGTGCGACCACTCGATGTTGGCCGGGGCGCTGTGGTTCGGCCGGATGCGGCGGAACGAATTCACGTTCGGCGCAAACAGCGGCATCACCTCGGGAAGGTATTTCTGCAGGCCGCCGACGAAATGCCCGAACATTTCGGTGTCGGCATCGTCGCGCCCGGCAAACAGCGTATTCCCGGCCTCGTCGACGACCGACATATGGAGATGCATGGAGCTGCCGGCCTGTGTGGCGATCGGCTTGGCCATGAAGGTCGCGTGCATGCCGAATTCCTGTGCGGCCTGGCGCGTCATCCTCTTGAACAGCAGCACCTTGTCGGCCAGCGGCAGCGCGTCGCCATGCAGGAAATTGATCTCGAGCTGCGCCGTGCCCGATTCATGGATCAGCGTGTCGAGCGGCAGCCCGGCCGCCGCGGCATATTCGTAGAGGCGCCGGATCACCGGCTCGAATTCCTCCAACGCCGCCATGTCATAAGGATGCTGCACTGTTTCGGAACGGCCATTGCGCCCGACCGGTGCGCTCAACGGCCGATCAGGATCGGGATTAGGCGCGGTCAGGTAGAATTCGAGTTCCGGCGCCACCACCGCCCGCCATCCCCGCTGGCGGTAGAGATCGAGCACGGCCCTCAAGACGTGGCGCGGAGAGGCCATCCACGGCCGGTCGTCCATGTGAAACGCATCGGCAAAGACATAGGCTTTCCCTGCTCCGGCACCGGGTGCCAGGCAGAGCGTCGCAACGTCCGGCACCATCCGCATGTCGGGATCCTGATAGCCGAAGCCCTCGTCGTTGGAACCGGAATAGCGGCCGTCGATGCAGACCAGGAAGGCGCTGCTCGGCAGGTAGAGCGCGCGATCTTCGAGCGACTTCAGGAACTTGGCCGTCGGCAAGGTCTTGCCGCGCAGCACGCCGTTCACATCCGGCACCAGGCACTCGACTTCCCTGATCCCCTGCTGCTCCAGCCACCCCTTCGGATCGTCCGTCGGGGTCATTTGCGGTGCATCCGTTGTCGTGGTGTTGAGCATCAGGTCACGTCCTTATGAGGGCGAGAATGGCTTCGGCGGCGATTTCGGTTCCCGGCGCCCGTGCCATGGTGACCGCATTCTCCTTGAGGCGAAAGCGCATCCCGCTGTCGGCCATTAGGCCAAGGATGGCGTTTTCCAGTTCATCGTCGCTCCAGCCGTCGCGGCTGATGTGGCGGCCAACGCCGGTTTCCTCAGCGCGTCGCGCATTGTCATGCCCGTCCCAGCAATAGGGCATGATCAGCGACGGCACGCCGAAACGCAGCGCTTCGCAAAAGCTGTTGTTGCCGCCGTGATGGATGAAGAGATCGGATTTCGCGACGACCGACGGCTGCGGAAACCAGGCGTCGAGATAGACATTGTCGGGAACCGCGCGATAGGTGTCGCGCAGACCGCCGACATTGACGATGAACCGAGCCGGAAGCCGGTCGAACACCGCAAGCATGCGCTCGATCAGGCCGACATCCATGGCGCCCAGGCTGCCGAAGCTGAGATAGACCAGCGGCCCGTCATTGCGCGGAAAGACCGGCACATCGAACGGCCCTTCCGAACGGACGCAGCCTTCGAGATAGACGAAGCGGGCCGGGTCGAGCGGCTCGGCCCGCTGCCTGCGCACGATCGTTGGGGTCAGCAGCAAATTGAGATCTGGCGAAGCTTCGAGAAAAAGGCCCTTCGGCAAGGGCGCAAGACCGGCGTCGATCCGAAGCCGGTTGAAGCGGTCATGCGCCGGAGCGACCGCTGCCAGATAGCGCGCCTCGAAGGCCGCGCGGCTTGGGTCGTCGGCGGCGAGACCGGACAGATAGGGTGGTACATCGGCGTCGGGAAGCTCGGTCTCGGCGCAGGAGACGACGCGCACCCATGGGCAGCTGGCGGCGGCCAGCGCCGGAAACATGATGACATTGTCGAGCACCCCGGCATCCGGCTTCAGCCGGGCCAGCAATTGGCGCAGCGGCCCCTCGGCATTGACCGCGGTATCGACGATCGCTTCCCAGGTCGGGGCGACGTAGGTTTCGAGCTGATCGATCGGGCTCAGCCTGAAATGCGGCAGATGCCGGCGCACGAAAGCTTGCCAGTAGCTCTGGCGTTCGCTGTCGGTCAGCGGCTCGTGGGTCGGCAACTGGTATTCCTGAAAACCATAGTCGGCGAACACACCGGAAAAGCCGGCGTGACAGATGAACACCGGCCGGGCTCCACGGGCGCGCAAGGCTTGCGCGATACCGACGCAATTGAGCGCGGCGCCGAAGCTCGCTTCGGGAAACAGCGCGATGGTCGGGCTGGCTTTGCGCGTCACTACGGTCCTCGTGAGTCCGGCCGGCTGATCATGCCGAACAATGCGGGGGCCCCGCGACTGGCCGCCTGCGGCCGCTGGCTGCGGGAGAGCCGCAGGTGGACGCGAAGCAGATCGGCTGCAACCTCATACTGCCGGCTTTCCAATTGGTCGAGTATGGTCAGGTGCTCGCGCAGCGATTGCTTCAGCCGGAAGACGTTGACGCCGGCATAGGTTCCCGGAAGCCGGCGCAGCCTGAGATGGTCGGACAGCGCGTCGGTGACGAACCGGTTGGCGGCGCCGTCGGCGATCATTCCGTGAAAATCGATGTCCAGCCGCTGGAACTCTCTGATATCGAATGCGGCATCGGGCAGCGCCAGCAGCGCTTCCATGCCCTGGCGCAAGGCTGCCGCGCGCGTCCCGTCCAGCCGAAAGCCGGGCGCCAGAATGGCGGCGGGTTCCAGCAGCAGGCGGAACTCATAGCTTTCCCCTTGTGCCTCCGGATCGTCAGGCACCCGCCTGAACAGCCAGGCCTGCCCCGGTGCACGGTCCAGAAGATTTTCCTCCGTCAGTTTCTTTAGCGATTTTAGTACCGTCTTTCGTTCGGCACCATAGCGCCGCATCAGCGCGCCGATGGTCACCGTTTGATCCAGCCGGCGCGCCGACCGATCGCGCAGGATCATCTCCGCGAGCTCGTCTTCCTCGGCGCTCGGCAGGTCGGCTGAAACGGTCGCCTGGTTGGTGAGGTCGACGGCCAGCCGATAGCCCGATTCAGCCTCCCAGCGCACGACACCCCTTTCGGTGAGCAGGCGCAAAGCGGCGCGCACCGGGGTTCGAGATACGTTGCACAGCGAGGCGATCTGCTGTTCCGGGAAATGAGCGCCGGCCTCGAAGCCGCGCTGCCGGGCCACATCGAGAATGCGCTGAGCGAGATCGAGATGGTTGGTGCGCGGTCGTCGGGCGGCGGCTTGCATGGCGATTTCTCACGAACGGCTTGACCGCTACGGCCTGACCGAGCGCGCTTATAGCGCGTTCGGCGATTTCGCAGCGACGTGCCAAATTATGGATTGACGTACTTTTTTCTGCAATAGTACTGTGAGGTCAAACGGCAACAAAAAGACCGGGGAACAGGATCGAAGCGGCGGCATGGGTCGCAAGCGCTGGTCCGACGATTGATTGAATTCGACGATCAACCAGAATGGGAGTCTGTAATGACCGCCTCAACCCGCCTGCGCCATCCGTTAAAGATATCTTCGGTCGCGCTTGGTCTCGCCCTGGCGCTGTCGGCGCCGGCGGCCGCTGCCGACCTCGTCATTTCCAACTGGGACGGCTACATGGCGCCGGATGCCATGGCCGCCTTCAAGGCCGCAACCGGCGTTTCCGGCGAAGTCGTGGTTCACGCCACCAATGAGGAGATCATGGGCAAGCTCGTGGCTTCGGGCGGCAAGGGCTATGACGTGGTCTTCGTCTCCTCGCCCTTTGCCGAAGTGCTGAACAAGCTCGGCCTGATAGAGGCGATCGACCACGCGAAGATCCCCAACCTTGCAAATCTCTATCCCGAGGCGACGAAGCTGCCGCACGATGCCGGCAACAATTTCTCCGTGCCTTACACTTGGGGCACCACCGGCCTCTGCTACCGCTCGGATCTGGTCAAGACCGAGCCGGCCAGCTGGAACGATCTTCTCGCCCCCTCCGACGACCTCACGGGCAAGACCACTATGCTGGCGACCGACCGCTGGCTGCTCGCCGCGGGCCAACTCGCCAAGGGCTATTCGGTCAACGAGACCGATCCGGCCAAGCTCGCCGAGGTCAAGGACCTGCTGATCTCGGCCAAGAAGACCTTGCTCGCCTATGACGACACCACCTTCTACTCGAAGCTGGTCTCCGGCGAGGCGTTGTTGGTGCAGGCATGGGACGGCTGGTGCAATTACGGCATCGCCGAGAAGCCTGAGATCAAATACGTCATCCCCAAAGAGGGCTCGGATCTGTGGGTCGACACGATGGTGGTGATGAAGGCTTCGGCCAACAAGGACGCCGCCTTCCAGTTCATCAACTTCATGCTGGACGCCAAGAACCACGCCTGGGCGGCGCAGAACATCGACTACAAGGTGCCGAACAAGCCGGCTATGGAAAGTCTGCCTGCGGATTTCCTCGCCAAGTTCCCCAATATGAGCATGCCGGTGGCCGAGCTGGTCAAGTTCGAGCAGTTGCGCGACGTCGGCGACGCCCAGCGCGACTATTCGAAGATCGTCAGCGAGATCAAGGCCGCGCAGTAACCAGTATCAAGCTCAGAGATCGCGGTCGACGGCGGGCCTCCGCCGCCGGCCGCTGAGTGCGGTATCGCAATCGTGTCCCAAACCAGATTTCGCTCCTCCTTGCTGATGGCGCCGGCGCTGGCCTGGCTCATCGCCTTGATGGTGGTGCCATGCGCTCTGGTGCTGGCGCTCGCCTTCTTCCGGCGCGGCATCTATGGCGGCATTGAATACACCTTCACGCTGGAGAATTTCGGGCTGGTGTTCGACCCGCTCTATGCCGGCATCTTCCTCAATTCGGCACGCATCGCCGGCACGGCAACGCTGATCGCGGTGGTGATCGGCTATGCCGCCGCCTATGCGATCGCGGCGGCACCACGCCGGTGGCAGCCGGTATTCCTGTTCTTCGCCGTCCTGCCTTTCTGGTCCAACTACCTGATCCGCACCTACGCCTGGATCGTGCTGCTCAACCGCGAGGGCCTGATCACGCAGCTCTTGCGCTGGCTTGGCTACACCGGCGAGCCGCCGTCGATGCTCTACAGCGAAGGCGCCGTCATCGCCGGTCTGGTTTACAATTATCTGCCCTTCGTCATCCTGGCCTGCTACGCGCCGCTGTCGCGGCTCAATCCGGAGCTCGCCGAGGCCTCACGCGACCTCGGCGCTTCGGCGGCGACCACATTTCGCCGGGTCATCCTGCCGTTGACGGTGCCGGGCATCGCCGCCGGGGCGGTGTTCGTCTTCGTGCTGTCGATCGGCAATTTCGTCACGCCGGCGCTGCTCGGCGGCGGCCGCTTCCAGATGATCGGCAATCTTGTCTACGACCAGTTCCTGACCGCCAATGACTGGCCCTTCGGCGCCGCACTTGCCATGGCGCTGATCGCCATAATGCTGCTAGTGCTGACGGCGCAGGCCCTGGCTGCGGATCGCGCCGCAGGCCGTGCCGCCGAGGCGAAAGGAGGCGCCGATGGCTGAGCGCTCCCCCGCCACGCGGCGCACGCTCTGGCTTGTGCTTTCGCTGGTCTTTGCCTTTCTCTACATCCCGATCGCGGTGCTGGTGGCGCTGTCTTTCAACCAAGGCGGGCTGCCGACCGTCTGGTCGGGCTTTTCACTGAAATGGTATGCCTCGTTGGTCGGAAACGCCGCGATCCTTTCCGCTGCCCTCAACACGCTGATCGTGGCGCTCGTCTCGACGGCAATCGCCACCTTGCTCGGCACGCTGCTGGCGTTCGGTGTCGAAATACGCCGGCAATATGGGAGCGGCCTCGAGGCGCTGATCTTTGCGCCGATGATCATTCCCGACATCGTGCTGGCGATCGCGCTGCTCAGCTTCTTCTCTTTGCTCGATTTCACCCTGGGCCTGCACACCATCATCCTCGCCCATGTCGTCTTCAACCTCGCCTTCGTCTGTTCGGTGGTGCGCGCGCGGCTGAAGAGCTTCGACTGGTCGATCGTCGAGGCCTCCGCCGATCTCGGCGCCTCCGCGCTCACCACCTTCAGGCGGGTGACATTGCCGGTCATCCTGCCGGCGGTCGTCGCCGGTGCGCTGCTCGCCTTCACGCTTTCCGTCGACGAGTTCATCATCGCCTTCTTCACATCAGGCGCCGGCCGCGCCTCGACCACGCTGCCGATGCAGATCTATTCGATGATCCGCTTCGGCATCACCCCAGAGATAAACGCATTGGCGACCATCGTCATGGCGGTCAGCATCACCGCGCTAACCCTGTCGCAGCGGCTCAACCGCGGGGTGATCGGCCAATGAGCGAACCCCGCACGCTGCTGGCGATCGACAAGGTGTCGAAGAATTTCGGCCGGGTGACCGCCGTCGACCGCATTTCGCTCGACATCCGTGAGAACGAGTTCTTCGCCCTGCTCGGGCCGTCGGGCTGCGGCAAGACCACGCTGCTGCGCATGTTGGCCGGCTTCGAGACGCCCAATGACGGGCGCATCCTGCTCGACGGGCACGACATCGCCAGGACGCCGCCCAACAAGCGGCCGGTCAATCTGATGTTCCAGTCTTATGCGCTGTTTCCGCATATGAGCGTCAGGGCCAACGTCTCCTACGGCCTCGAAATGGAACGCTTGCCGGCAAAGATAATCCGCTCCCGCGTCGACGCCATCCTGGCGACGACCGAGCTCATTCCTTTCGCCGACCGCAAGCCGGAGCAACTGTCGGGCGGGCAGAAGCAGCGCGTCGCGCTTGCCCGGGCGTTGGTTAAGCGGCCGCGGCTGCTGCTGCTCGACGAGCCGCTCGGCGCGCTCGACAAGAAATTGCGCGGCGCCATGCAGCTGGAGCTGAAGCGCCTGCAGCACGAGGTCGGCATCACCTTCGTCATCGTCACCCATGACCAGGAGGAATCGCTTGTCATGGCCGACCGCATGGCGGTGCTGAGAGACGGCAAGCTGCTGCAATGCGACACCCCGCATGCGGTCTACGAGCATCCCGCCGACCGTTTCGTCGCCGACTTCATCGGCCTGATGAATTTCGTGCCGGGCAAGGCCACCGCCGACGGGGTGAAGGCAGCGGACGGCACACGGATCGTCGGAACGGTTCCCTCGCCTCTGGCTTCCGGCGCAGCGGCGGTCGCTTCAGTGCGGCCCGAGCGAATCCGGCTTTTCCCGTCGCCAGAGACAGCTAACCGGATCGCCGGCACGGTCGAGGCGCTCGCCTATCACGGGCTCGACCTGCAGCTGCATGTCCGCACCGCTCTGTCGCCAAAGCCGTTCCTGGTGCGCGTCACCGCCGACGCCGCCGACCGGCGCCCGGTCTCGTCGGGCGATGCGGTCGAACTCGGCTGGGATGCCGCCGACGTCAGAATTTTCGCAGATTGATTGGAAGGAGAAGCTTGATGGCTCAGAAGACGATCGCGTTTTTTCCGGAAGCAGCCTACGGCCCGGCGCTCAATTCGGTCGGCATCGCCCAGGCGGTCGAGGCGCACGGCCACAGAGCGGTGTTCCTGTCGGACCCTGGTTTCCTCGATGTCTACAAGGGCTACGGCTTCGAAGCTCATCCGGTGAACCTGTCCGAGCCGATGCCGCCCGAGCAGATGGCAAAGTTCTGGGAAGACTTCATCAACGGCCACATCCCGAACTTCCGCAAGTCGCCCTACCACCAGGTCGACAACTACGTGAAGGATTGCTGGACGGCGATTGTTGACAGCGCCAAATGGGCCGAGAAGGACCTGCCTGGTGTACTTGCGACGATCAAGCCGGATGTTATCTGCGTCGACAACGTCGTCCTGTTCCCGGCGATCAAGCAGTATGGCAAGCCGTGGGTGCGCGTCATCTCCTGCTCGGAAAACGAAATCGAGGACGAGGATATCCCGCCGCATCTGTCCGGCTGCGGTGAGAATGACCACGCCTGCCATCGGCGCTACCGCGATCATTTCAACGCGGTCATCAAGCCGATCCATGACGACTTCAACGCGTTCCTAAAGGCGAACAACGAGGCGCCGTATCCGATCGGCCAGTTTTTCGAGGCCTCGCCCTATCTCAACTTGCTGCTCTATCCCGAGGCGGCAAAGTTCAAGCGCCGCCATCCGCTCGACCCGGCAAAATTTCAGTATCTGGAAGGCTGCGTGCGGCAGGAGAAGCCCTACACCGTGCCGACCTTCGCGAAAAACAATGACGGGCCGCTGCTCTATGTTTCCTTCGGCAGCCTTGGCGCCGGCGATGTCGATCTGCTGAAGCGCATCATCGCGACGTTGGGCAAGACGCGCTACCGGGCGCTGGTCAATGTCGGGGGATACAAGGACCAGTACGCGCAAGTGCCCGAAAACGTCATCGTCGAGAGCTGGTTTCCGCAGCCCTCGGTCATCCCGCAGGTCGATGCGGTGATCCACCATGGTG
>NZ_RZSW01000133.1:0-12507 GCF_003997375.1 Mesorhizobium sp. M5C.F.Ca.IN.020.29.1.1
TCTTCTCTGGTTGCCGCCCTCGATGCAAGAGCCTTCCAACCTGATGTGCCCGGTGATCGAGTGCGTTCTTCTCTCAGGCCTTTTCCTTGCGGCCTTTCAAGAAGCCGCGGGCCGGTATGGTGATCTGCGGATCGGGTCCAAATCTTCTGCAAGAGCTTTCAAGCTCGGGAACGACGGCTGGTTTTCCTGATCCAGATCTTTTCGATCATTGTGCCCATTCAGGTCATCGACTTCCTACACCTTCTTCACCGGCGCATTTTGTGTTGTGATGCATATCCGTCATGCAGCTACAACTCGCGCCGGATTTCGATAATCCTCTTTCTTTGTCATCATCGCCCAGATTGCCCGCGCCATCTTGTTCGCAAGCGCGATCGCCACCAGCATGAGCGGCTTGCGACGCAGCATCCGTGCCAGCCATGATCCCTCGACGATGGATTTGCGGGCCAGCACTGTCAGGCGTGACATGGCACCGATGATCAACAAAGACCGGATATCGGTCTGGCCAGCCTTCGATACCCGTCCAAGTCGCTCCTTGCCGCCGGAGGTGTATTGACGTGGCACGAGCCCAAGCCAGGCCGCAAAGTCTCGCCCGCGTTTGAAGCTCTCCATCGGCGGAGCAAAGCCGCTGATCGCCAACGCAGTCTGGGGCCCGACACCAGGCATTGTCTGGAGTCGCCGCGCTGTATCGGTCGCCAGGGAAAGGGCTTTGGCCTTTGCCGTTTTGACGTCGATCCGGGCCGTCTTTTCAGCAATCTGTTCGAGCAGATCAAAGCATTCCTCGCGCACCAGGGCTGGCAGGTCACTGTTCGGCTCGTCCAGGATACTTTCAATCCGCTTGATATGGGCGATCCCTTTCGGAATGATGTGGCCATATTCGTACAGCACCGAACGCAAAGCATTCACAAGCTCGGTGCGCTGATGGAGGAGGCGCTCCCGAGCTCGGAACAACACAGCGCATGCCTGCTGTTCTTCCGACTTCGGCTGTACAAAACGCATCTCCGGGCGCTGTGCTGCAACGACGATTGCTTCAGCATCGGCAGCATCGTTTTTCTGCCGTTTGACAAAGGGCCGCACATATTGAGGTGCGATCAGTTTCACCTCGTGGCCAAATTTGACCATTTCTCGGGCCCAGTAGCTCGCGCTGCCGCATGCTTCCATCACAACCACGGCAGGCGGCTGGGCTGCCATGAACTGCCGGAACCGTGACCGCGTCAGCTTCTTACGGAAACTTAGATGCCCCGTCATTGTCGCGCCGTGAAGCTGGAAAACGTTCTTTGCCAGGTCCACCCCGATCATAGTATCCTTCATTTGCCGTCCTCTCCTTCTCGTGGCGTTGAACATCACGACCTTGGCACATTGCGATGCCGTCTGGGGAGGGCGGCAACCATCCCATCTTCTGCCGCTTTACAAAGGGCTTCACATAGACCGGCGGCAGGAGCCGGACGGCATGCCCGAGCGTGCCGATCGCACGCCCCCATTCGTGGGCTGTCGCGCACGTCTCCATGGCCACCGTGCACCGGGGTTGTCCGGCGAGAAACGGCAGCAACTGCGAGCGCGACAGCTTCTTGCGAAATACAACCTTCCCGTCACTCGCCGCGCCGTGAATCTGGAAGACGCGCTTTGCGAGATCGATTCCAAATGATGGTAACTTGCTCCATGGATGCCCTCTCTGTCTTGGTCGATTCTGGCAATCACCAAACTGGCACATCGCGATGCCGTCGGGAGGGGGCATCCACTCCATCATATTTGCGTCCTGTTCTTCCTACCCAGTTCTCTGCGAATGCGGCGGCGGTCTGATTCTCGATACTAAATGGACCCAAATGCGAAAATCAGCATTTCCTGTGCCAAGGGTTAGCCTACCCTAATGCTCGGAGGGATTGCCGACGATGTGCAACGGGACGGGATGTCCCGGATCAGCACCATTGGAGAAAAGTGATCGAACGGCTGTCTGAATTTTTTGCCGTTCCCCCTCAATCCTTTGTTCCTGGCGTCGGCGTGCGTTGCCGACGCCGTTGTCTTCGGCGCCAAGCCGCCTTCCGGCGATCCTTCCCCAAGAAGATCCCGTGGGGGCCTTCGGGAAATTCGTCTCGGTCATTGGTTTGGTTGAAAGGGGCCCCTGCCGGTGAGGAGGGGCAACGGCAGGGCGCCTCGCCATGTCGACCTAATCTAACAGCGATGGAGGCTGCAGAGACGTCGACACGGCCGCACAGCAGCTGGCGCACACACGGCCGCGAATTGATCCTATCCCGATCCCGCCTCTCTCACTCCGCCTCCTCTTCGGGCTAAGGCTTGAGTTTGATGACCGGCTCAATCACTGCGAAGACCGCGTCCGGCTTTCGGATGGGCGGACGGCGGAACCTCGCGCTCACAAATTCCTCTGGGAACCAGATTCTTGCGCGGACAGCGCGTCTGGAAGGGGCAGCCGCTCGGCGGACCCCTCGCCGGGGAAATGTCGCCTTCGAGCACAATGTGGTTTCTTGACGACACAGGTGTCGGCAATCGGGATGGCCGGGAAAAGTGCCTCGGTATAGGGGTGGTACGGCGGCGAGAATATCTGGTCTGTGGTGCCCTGCTCGACGATGTGGCCGAGATACATGACCACCACACGGTTGGAGGTTCGGCATGTCGAATGTTCAGATGATTGGCCCCCAGTGGGGCCGCCGCAGTGCAGCTGGTTTCTTGCGGTCAACCAGCTTCCGAAACCTTCGGCAACGAGCGTTCAGGATGTTAGCTTGGGTTCTAATGGATCGACCGGATCGCCGATTGCGGAGGCGACGACCAATCTTGGACCCGGGAGAGCGATCACGGATCCTGCGGCGAGAAGGCATGGGACGAACTCTCCGGTGACAATGGCCGCGACGAACCGCGCATTTTTGGGAGGGACAATGACAAGCTCTGCGGATCCGGCGCAGATGTTCTCTACGCTGGAAGCAGCAAGGATTATCTGACCGCGGGCGTTGACACACGGCTCCAGGATCGCATGAGCGGCTTCGACCCGAGGTTCGGGTGGAAGCCGCACATCATCGCTCTCGTCGATATCGAACGAGATACCTTCATCTTTCATACGGTGGGGTTCTATGAAACGGTTTTGGCCGAACTTCGTCGACAACGCCAGCCTAGTGTCCGGCTATCCGGCGAGCTGGTTTTACAACGGCAAGGCCACCCTTGGACCAGGTATTGCCGAAAGTTGTGGGTGTGCCACCGCTCAGGTCTGCACGCGGGTTGGGGCGACCGAGGCACCAAGGCTGCGCCCGATGAAAGGATCGGCGCCGCGCCGACGGGCTGCTTCGACATAGAGCAGGCGTAGCGGTCGAAGCCGGACCGGGTGGATCGCAGAACTGACTGCCGTAATCGATGTCCTCAGTAACGATAGCACCGCCTGGCAGGAGCCGGTCCCATGCCCGTTCGAGAAGTCGCTCAGGTCTGCAAGATGCGTGAGCACGAAGCGGCGTAAACCAGCGCGGCCTTTGTCTGCCGGCCAGGGATGGAGTTTGTCCGCGTCTGCCGATCCCTCGCGCAGCGGCATCTTCGCGCCAGCACTAGCTTGCTTTCGTCGAGGTCAATGCCGACGACGCGGCCATTAGTCCCGCCCCCGGCCCCAACTCGATGCTTACATTCCGCCCGCGCAGCCGGCGTCGATCACAGTGGAACCCGAAAGCGGCTTGAACCGATCGAGCAGCGATTGCGTTGAAGCCGCCAGCACGCGCGAAATGACGGTAAGGCGCGCCCGCCCTACTGCCGGCTTTGATGATGTGGGAGTGGGGGTCCCTTACTGCCATCGCATAGCGGCATTCTGCGAATCATGATTGACTCTGCCTATCGGGCACGCAACGACATTAATAGAAGCGTTTGCGGAGTATCCGAAACGGAGAGGTCACCACACCGCGCCGATCGCTCCGGTACGATGGACATTTGAACCGCGAAAAAGCGGCTCGATCGTGACATTGTTCTGGGATGCCTCCGACTTGGGGCAGCCACGAAACCACGTCGGAACGTTGTGCCCGGACCAGACAGTCGTCGCTGCGCGGTTTTAAACTAAGAATCGTTAGCGACCCAGCCAGTTCTTGCATGCATGTCGTTACCCAAAACCGCTTTGCTCCCTCGGGTCAGGCCCAAGGGCAGGCTTTGGGCGACATGCGCTGGCCGTCAAGTGCCGGAGCGACGCGGGCGGTATGCCATCTGCCATAGCTCCCCCTCGCCGAAAATCCCGTCCAGCATGTTGAGAAGTTCGCGTACGGCATCGGATTTGCTGGAATAGTATCTCATCTGCCGGTCGCGCCGGGTCTCGACGAGATCGAGCGCCCGCAGTTTGGCCAGATGCTGTGACAGGGCCGATTGGCTGAGCAGAACCTTCTCGGCGAGAGCGCCGACCGACATTTCACCCTCAGCAAGATAGTTCATGATCAACAGTCGTTTCTCGTTGCCCATCAGCGCCAGAAACGCAGCCGCTGATTCGGCATTGGCGATTAGCTTTTTCGAGACCATCGATCCCCCATACTTTCCTGCTCATCGGACGCTATGGGGGGCAATAGCGTCTGTTTTCCATAGACCTCACTCGCGAAAGTGCGCTGGCAATTCAACGCTACCGGGAATAGGTCCGATCACGACTGTCCACCGTAGGGCCTTCGCCTCGGGCGCGCCGGACAGCCGCGCACCACTGCGCACCCCAACCATGCCGTCGTGGCCGGAGACCAGACGCGTTTGCCCTCCAGCGAGATCATTTCACTTCAATTCGAGCGTGATTCTGTAGGCCCGACGATCGGCCTCGACCATTTGACGAGCTCATCGAAAGTGTTCTTTGGCTTCCAACCGAGCTTGGTGGCCGCCTTAGCAGGCGTCGCCAATCGGTAGGTCCAGTCGGACTGAAATAACCGCTTGTCTATCCGGATCAGCGCATGGTTACTCCTGCGTTAGCGGCCTAGCTCGTCAATGCTTTCCCCCTTCCAGACGATCTCCCTCCCGACACGCCGCAAGGCGAGCCTCGACAAAGCTGCGGACCAAATGCGTCTCGCGGTCGCAAGCACCATCATCATCTGGTGGTGCTGCAGGATGCGCCAGGAAAGTGAGCGACTAAATTGAGTGGTGTACCTTGGGCATCAGAAGAACTGGGAGGACTCCGTTCCACCTTCCGCCTTGCGCATGACTGGAGAGATTTCCGGTGGGCGTCGCCTCCCAAGCAACGCTTTTCCATGTACGTTATCCTCCGTAAAATCGATTGTTTCGATGGAGCGCATCCACGGTATGAATGCGGGCATCGCCGTACCCTCGAACAGCATCGGTGCGGCTCCGCAACCAGTCAGCGAGCCAAAAACAGCGGCAATGTGGGCTTCTCGAAAATCCACCTCGTGACGCCGCCAAACAGCCGCTCACGCAGCCGACGGCTGCCGTAAGCGCCCATTACTATCATTTCGGCAGACGTGTCGATTGCGTGCTGCGCAAGCACCGTGGCAGCCGATTTGCCGGCACTTGGCAGTAGGTCAATCGACACCCGAGCACCGTGCCGAGTGAGATAGGCAGCGATGTCGGCTCCAGGCTCCGTGCCGTTCGCGTTGTACGCCTTCGGATCGACCAGGGCGACACAAACCTCCTGAGCAGCGCAAAGGAGACCCAGAGCTTCCCGAACCGCACGGCTCGCCTCCAGTCGTGAATCCCAACCGACCAGGACGCGCCTTGGCCACAGCGTCGGCTCAGCGCCGTCCGGCACAATAAGCACCGGCTTTCCCGTATCGAATAAGCTGCCGTTGATGACGAGAGGTCCGACAATACTGTCGTTGAGAAGTGCGGGGCCGACAATTGTCAGGTCGGCGCAGAGCGCCCGTTGTCGCACAACCTCACCTACGCGGGTCGCATCGCAATAATCCGTACCGACGTCATAGGAAAGGCACATGGCCCTCAGCAGTTTCTGGATATCCTGAGAGCGTTTTTCCTGTCTGGCCACGTCCTGTGTGAATCTGTCGATTTGCCGAAACCGATTGTTCAATTTGGCAATTGCCTGTGAACTTCCTACAGGCCACTCGGGGACACAATCTCCAATCGGCAGAGGTGACATAACGAGCATCTGAGGCGGTGTAATCAGTACGGAAAGGTGCGCGCCGACTTCGACACATAAGGTGGCAGCAGTTCTGACGTCCTGATCGGAATGGTCAGCATCGGTCACACAGAGTACGCTTTTAAAGCCCATTTGCCTGCTTCTTCTGAGTATTCGTTAGGGGCGTTTCAGGCCGCAAGACCGGCTCACAGCGCAAGGGAAAGGGAGTGGCGCCACACCCGGCACTTGGTTCAGCCGTCCGGCTTCTCGAGCGAATAGCCGGCCGACCTGACGGTACGAATGACGCTGCCGGGCGAAGCTGTCTTCAGGGCTTTTCTGATCCGGCTGATATGGACATCGACCGTGCGTGCACCGACATGGATGTTGGCCGGCCAGGCCGCTCCGATAAGCTCGTCCCGGCTAAAGACCTTCCCGGGAGCTTCAATCAGGAGCCGCAGCACGTTGAACTCGATGGGTCCGAGGTGGATGTCGTGGCCATTGCCGCGAACCCGGTGGGCGTCGAGCTTCATCTCGAGGCCGCCGCAGGTGAGCCAGCCGCCGTTTTCAAGACCATTTGCACCCCGCTTCGTCAGCGCCAGTCTCGCCCGTAGACAGTCGAGCAGCTTGGCCGGGGCGATCGGCCGCACAAAGCTCTCGTCAATGCCAGCCTTCAGGAGATCGAGGTGCTGGTTCTCGGCGCCGGGCGCGATCAGGGCAATAATGGGCAGCCCGCCGGTCCGGGGCTGCCGCTTGAGCCGGGCGCAGATAGGGGACCCGGTTATGCTCGCTGGCCCGCAGTCCAGCACCACGGCACGGAATTCCCGTTCGTCGGCCAATGCAAGCGCTTCCTTGGCGCCGCCTGCCGGCTCAGTGGCAAAGCCGTCCACCTCGAGTATGTGGCTGAGGAACAGATAGAACTCGGCATCTTGCGAGCAGATCAGGACGAGTGGCTTCATCAGCGCTACCCCAAGAGCCCCATCACCGGCCTGGCCCGCCTCGGCCTGCGTGGGCTGGCTATCGCGCTCGCTCAAGACCTGTCATGGCCCCTTTGCTCGACACCTGCTCCCATCACGCGCGCGCTACCTCGGGATAGGTTTCGATGGCTGCGATTGCGTCGCCGACCAGTTTCGTGCCGGCCTCGGCGAGCTTGCGGAGCGTCTCGAAGCCGAACCGGTGGACGTCGCGCAGCGTCTTCGACAGAGCGACCAACCGCCCCGCCGAGAAAAGCACGCGCCCAAAGCCTTCATGGCTCAGCTCTATCATCGGCGACGCCATCAGGCCGCAGCGCTCCTCGATCGCAAGCCCAACGGCGGTGTAAAACATATCAAGTCTCCACAGCACGTCCGGATCGGGATCGCCGATGATTGGGATTGCACGGCGCTGTTCCTTAGTGATGATGAAGGCGGCCAGCAGCTCGGCGTCCGCTTTGCCTTCCCACGCCCCGTAGGAATCCTGAGCACGGATCAGCCGTACGAGGCATTTGAGGAACGGGTTGGCAAGTGCCACCTCGTCCTCAGCGACAGCAGGGCTAACCGCAGGGCCAGACATTTCGCCTTCTCCTCTTTCAGTCACTCGTCCTCGAAGGACCGTTTCTTCTCCGCGACGCCTGCCTCAGCCAGCACCTTGCGCAACCAAGGGGGAGGACTCGTCCTGAGCATCATCTGCGTGCGCAACAGCACCTCTTGGATGCTCTGAGGCTGCCGCACCTTGATCGGATGAATTTTTGCCGAAACAAGCTTGGCTGCCGAAGGTCCCCCGATCGCCAGGCAAAACAGGAGGTGGCAGCCCTTCAGCGCTTCCACCTTCGGTGTGATACGGTCATCGCCCTCGGTCCGATGTTTCCCCCTTTCGTCGGAAACGTCGTCGAAGGCCACGGCTTCCACGAGTTTCCACTCCTCGCGCGTCACATCGTAGATGACAAAGCGCCTGGCCGACCCGAAATGCGCGTTGAGCTCCCTCATGTCTTGGGTTGCGATTGCCACGCGCAAAGCGCCTGCTCGTCGTTCACGCATCGGACCATGAACCTCGTCAGTGACTAGTGAGAGGCGACGCACGGGGAGCACCCGGCGTTTCGCGCTTGCGGAATGGATCAAGTTCCTGAGGCGTCGGCGCATGCCGGTTGGCTTGGAGCATGTTGGCAACCTCGAAAACCAGATCACGGGTCCCTTGATAGAGGATTGAGAGCTTGTGCTGGCTGCCGAGCCGGTCGAAGACGGGGAAGCCGACGCGCATGAGGGGAATGCCAAGTCGTTGCGACGCTTGGCGTCCATGTGAATGCGTGACCAGAAGATCAGCGCCGCCGGCAAGCGCTTCCAAATCGCCGAGATCGCCGATCTGAATCGACTCCGCCGGTACCTCTTGCAGAATTTGCGACATATCGGTCGTCGTGACTGCCGCCGCGATTTCCGACCCCATATCCACGAAGAAGGTTGCGAATTGATAGAGTTGGTCTGGTTCAGCAGCGATCGCAATTTTCTTGCCTCCGAAATGGAAATGTCCGTCGAGCAACGCATCCTGCAATTGCGCCCGTCGACGGCACACGCCTGTCGGCACAGGCTCGCCAGAAATCCCTGACAGCAGGGAAAAGAACTGATCGGCGCTCTTCAATCCGGTCAGCGTCTCGAAGAGCACGTAAGGGACGCCGGTCACCTTGTGCAGAACCTCGGCCGGGCGGCGCATATGCTCGCCGATGGCGATGCAGTGCTCGACCGCGCCGAGCTCGCGGATGTCCTCGACGCTCGTCCCTCCATAGGTAGTCGTCACCCAGTGATCGGGCACAGTGCCGTCGAGCGAGCCTGAGACGTCCGGCAAAATCACCGGTTGCAGCCCAAAGCCTTCAACCATCTCACGCAAATGCTCGACGTCAGCCACGGTGAGATTCCAGCCGGGCAGGATCGCGATCGTCTTTGACTGCCGCGCCCGCTCGCCTGGCCGTGTAATGCCTTCGATCATCGCGGTGACAGCGGTAGCCCAGCCCTCTTCGAGGGCGCCGCTGAAATCCGGCGTGTTGGCCAGCACGATCTCAGTACCCGCGAGTTCTTCCGCCCGTTTCAGCCTGATGTCGGCGATGTCGCCTGCGGAATCCTCGCCACGGGTTTCCACCAGGGCCGTCGTGCAGACCCCGATCAGCTTTGGCTTCGTGCGAGTCTTGAGATTCATGATCGCCTCTTCCAGATTGTCCGCCCCGCCGAGGATGGTCGCCACTTCATCCATCGCGGTGGTCTGTAGGGAGATCGTTTCCTTGAAATGCCGCACTAAGAGCACGAGCGCGAAGCTGGTGCAGCCCTGGCTGCCGTGGAGCAGCGGCACTGCGCCCTCGACTCCGAGGAATGCCAGGGCGGCACCCAGCGGCTGTGATGATTTCAGTGGGTTTACCGAGGCTGATTTGGTCTGGGAAAGGATGCGGGTCATCGAATTTCCTCAACACCAGCCGAAATCGTCGGCATCGTGCCCGCGAATTCCTGGACAGCGCGCATTGTCGTCGTGTCATTCTTGGTGCTCGGCAATTCGTCCTTCCCATTGGGCTGGCAATCCCACGGGGCCCGCTCGCGCACCTGGCACCAGATCGGGTTGTGAATGGCGAGGTCGATCTGGCGTACGAGTTCCACCATGCCGTCATAACCGGCGTAAGGGTGTTGGCGCTCCTGGTTGATGTCGAGCCAGGGGGTCTTGGCCTTGAGCGCGACGAATTGCGAGCGCCCACCCGACAGCATGATATCGGCCTTGCCTTCTGAGAGCGTGGCGTAAAGGTCGCGCGCTGCCATCTGCTCGAACATGTGGTTGTCGTCCTTTAGGATCTGTTTGATCCGCTCCTTGTCTTCGACCGTGGATTTCTTGACCGAGGTGCCCACGATCTCCATGCCGATCTCCATCAGCGCATGGACGACCGACCAGGACTTCACACCGCCCGTGTTGAGCAGCACGCGCTTGCCTTGCAGCCCCCGCCGGTAGGCTTCGAGCTTTCTCCATGCCACCGCCTCCTGCTCGACGATCAGCGTCTCTGTGCGGTCTAGGATCTCCGGATCGGCGCCCTTCCTCACCAGCAGCTGAGCAATGCTTCGGAGTGCTTGCGACGTGTCCGAGATGCCGTAGAAGGAGCCCTCAAAGAAAGGGATGTCCCAGCGCTCGTCCATCTTGCGGGCCAGATTAATGAGGGCCGTCGAGCACACCACCATAGCCGCCCGGGCGCGGTGCGCGGAAGCAACGTCGAGATAGCGCGCGTCGCCCGGAATGCAGGCGCGCACCCGGATCCCGAGCCGATCAAGGAGCGGCTTTATCAGCCAGAATTCGCCGGAAAGGTTGAACTCTCCAAGGACGTTGATGTCGTACGGCCCGGTGTCGTCGGGTTCCACCGTGCCGATGACGTGGTCGAGCAACGCCTCGGCGGCGAGCTTGTTGCCAAGGTTCTTGGAGCCGACCAGTCCCGGCGCATTGACCGGAACCACGGCCAAGCCGAATTTTTCGGCGGCGCGTTTGCAGACGGCCTCGATATCGTCGCCGATGAGCGCCGTCACGCAGGTCGAATAGACGAAGACCGCCGGCGGCGCATAAGTTTCCTTGATTTCGCGGATCGCCTTGAAGAGCTTCCGCTCGCCCTGCCCCATCACCACGTCGAGTTCGGTAAGGTCGGTCGTGAAGCTTGTGCGCCACAAGGTTGGCCCGGACGAAGCTGCACCGCGGTTGTCCCAGGAATTGCCTTCGCAGGCGAGCGGCGCATGGACCAGGTGCGCAACGTCAGTGATCGGCTGCAGGACGATCTTGGCCCCGTCGAAGGCGCAACCGCCCGCTGCCGCTCCCGGCGTCAGCGGCCGTGCGCAGCCTTCCTTACGCGCCTTAGCATCCTTGCCACGGTTCTTATCGCAGGCGGGCTCGTCGAAAACGTCCTGGATCTTGGCACTTAGCGAGGTCATTGGGTCAGTCCCCAAAGTCCATTCGGCAATGAACGGACCTGGGCGAATAGCCGGCAGTGTCTTCTAGCGGGTGAGGTCATAAGAATAGTCCGTCACACCCGTCTGGCTCGTCTCGCGATCGAGCTTGTCGAAGATCTTGTCGAGGATCGTCGTCAGCACGCGTAACCCGCCCTGGTAGCCCATGAGCGCAAAGCGATGGTGGTGGTGCCGGTCGAAGATTGGAAACGTCAGCCGGACCAGCGGCGTGCCGGTGTCGCGCTCCAGATACTTGCCATAGGAATTGCCGATCAGCAGGTCCACTGGCTCGGTGAAGAGCAGCGACCGCATCGCCCAAAGGTCCTTGCCCGGCCAGACCTGAGCGTCCTTGCCGAAGGGCGACGATGCAAGCAGTTCCTTCAACTCGGCTTCCCACGCCGAGGTGCCGTTGGTGGCGAGGCAATGTGTCGGCTCGCCGCCGGTTTCCATGACGAAGCGGGCCATGGCGTACACGAAATCCGGATCGCCGTAGATCGCGTATTTCTTCCCGTGCAGCCAGGACTGGCTGTCCGCCATGGCATCAACCAGTCGGCCGCGCTCCAGGCGGATTGCCTCGGGGATTTCCTTCCCGGAAAGGGCCGAGACCTTCATCAGGAATTCGTCAGTCGCCTGGACGCCGAGCGGATAATGGAACGAAGCCGTGGCCTGCCCGACTTGCTGGCAGTAGTCCAGGGTTTTTCGGGTGTTGTAGTGCTGCAGTGAAAGCGTCGCCTCGGCGTCGAGTGCTCCCTTCACCTCTTCGATCTTCGTGCCACCGTCATACATGCGGTATTCCCCGTCCGATGGCGTGTCGAACTGGTCAGACGCGTCCTGGATGAAGGTGTAGGACACGCCCATCACATCGAGCAGGCGTTTGAGTTCCCGGTTGTTGCCAACGCAGTAGCCGTCGAAGCCCGGAATGACGTTGATGGTTCCCTTGGCTTCCGTGCGCTGCTGGCCTTTCCAGAAGTGCTCCAGAATGCCTTTGAGCATGCCGTCATAGCCATCGACATGGCTACCGACGAAGGCCGGCGTGTGGGCAAAGGGCACGTCAAAATCGCGCGGGACCGAATTTTCGTCCTTGGCGTTCTCGATGAAGCTGTGCAGGTCGTCGCCGATGACTTCCGCCATACAAGTCGTCGAGACTGCGATCATCTTCGGGTCGTAAAGTTGGTAGGTGTTGGCGAGCCCGTCTACCAGGTTCTTCAGGCCGCCGAATACCGCCGCGTCCTCGGTCATCGAGGAGGAAACCGCCGAAGCAGGCTCCTTGAAATGGCGCGACAGGTGCGAGCGGTAGTAGGCTACGCAGCCCTGGCTGCCGTGGACGAAGGACATGGTCCGCTCGAAGCCCGCGGCCGCGAACACCGCGCCGAGCGGCTGGCAGGCCTTGGCGGGATTTATCACAAGCGCTTCTCGGGCGAGGTTCTTTTCGCGGTATTCCCAGGTCTTGGTGAATTCGCCTTGATCGGTAACGATCTGATCCGGGTGCGGACATTCGAAATTCAGCTTCTTCTCGGCAAGCATCTGCCTGTATTCCGGCTCGCGGAACAGGGG
>NZ_RZSW01000134.1:0-12482 GCF_003997375.1 Mesorhizobium sp. M5C.F.Ca.IN.020.29.1.1
GTATTAGGGGTGGCGGGTTCGCGCGCTCGCTTCTCCCCCTGTGGGAGAAGGTGGATCGGCGCGCCACTCAAGCCCGCCTGGATCTCTCCAGCGGAACCTCGCGCTCGCTGAGCATCCGCGCCTCGGCGCGGCGCCGCTGCTGCTCGTCGACGAATGCCGCCTGGATCACGACCGCTGCGCCCGGCAGGCCATCGGCGCGGCAGGCCGAGCAAATGAGGCGCCCCGAAAGGGACGCCAGCGGCGTCTGCGCAGTTACCCCGAAGCGCCTGAGCTCAGCCGGCTTCCACCATCTGTTGCGGCCGCAATCGATACACTCGACCGCAATCGAGACAACCTCGGTGAGCGTCGCTTCCTTGCCCGGCAATGCCATTGTTCCTGATGCCTCATGTTCCTGTTTTGTTCGCAACATTATGGGTTTTTTCCGAAGAGTCGAGTCGGATCTGCCCAACCCTGCGTAAAAGTTTAACTTGCGCATATTTTTGAGTTATGCTTGTGTACGATATACCGATGATTAGTTAGCGCCGTGGACGTACGCATGGGCGGCAAGACCGGGCACCCGTCGCGGCCGCTCAGCCAAGGGAACCAGGATGGACGCCCTCTCCGCTCAATTCGCCCGTGATTGCGGCTATACCGGCGACAGCCCGGCCATGCTGGCAGCCTTCGCCGCCATCCGCCTCGACGGCATAGGCAAGGCCCGCCTGGGCCATGACCAGCGCAAGGCGGTGGTCGACCGGCTGAAGCACGGCGAGGCCTTGTTCCTGGCGGCGATCCGCCCGGCGCAGTCGGCCGAGGAGGCGCTCGAGGACGCCGCCCGCTTCATTGCGCTGTTCCGCAACATGCCGCGCTGGCGCCAGGAAAGACGCGGCGCCGATCTCGCCCGCGCCAGGCAGCAGCGGCTCCTGGCGCGCTTCTTCCGCCGCTATGGCCACCGCCTCTGGGCACGGCAGGCCGCGTAAGCCGGAGGTCGTCGACGCCATCGGCCGCGAATGGCTGGACCGCACTTGCCGTCGCCAAGCCCGCGCCGTATGTCGTCCCTCGATGAGCGAAATTGATTTCCGTCGCGCGCAAGCGCCCGATCTGCCGGCGATTGTCGCATTGCTAGCCGACGATGCGCTTGGCGCTGGTCGGGAAGACGCGTCGACGCCGCTCGCCCCCTCCTATCTCGATGCCTTCAGGGCAATCGATGCCGATCCCAACCAGTTGCTGGCGGTGGCCGTCGAAGCCGGGCAAGTGGTTGGAACCCTGCAGCTCAGCTTCATTCCGGGCATTTCGAGGAAAGGCGCCTGGCGCGGGCAAATCGAAGGCGTTCGCGTTGCCCGGCACCGCCGGTCCGGCGGCGTCGGCAAACGCATGATCGAATGGGCGGTTGAAGAGTGCCGCTCGCGCAACTGCAGCTTCGTTCAGCTCACGACCGACAAGAGTCGACAAGAGGCGCACGCTTTCTACGAGCGCCTCGGTTTCATCGCCAGCCATCTCGGCTACAAGATGGGGTTGTAGCGCTCGATCGGCTGATTGCCGAGTCGGCGCCGCCCCTCATCCGCCTGCCGGCACCTTCTCCCCGCATGGTGACGGGGCGAAGGGGGCTGTCCGCAACATCGCCAGTTCCTGCAACGTTGGTGATTAGCGAAACCATCGACAAGAGCGTCCTTCTCCCGTCCCTACAGGGAGACGTGCCTAGCAGGGCGATGAGGGCCAGCGCAAACCTGAAGCGATTGTCTTGCACCTGCCGTCCACGCTCCTTGACAATCCACGTACAATGTTCTCTCTATGTTCCAAACCAAACCACCCTCGAGACAATGCGGCGTTCGAACCTCCGCGGGCGAACGGGCCGGATGGAAGCCAACATCCTCCACGCTGATCTGGACGCCTTTTATGCCTCGGTCGAACAATTGCTCGACCCGGCCCTGCGCGGCAAGCCGATCGCCGTCGGCGGCGGCGTCGTGCTGGCCGCGTCCTACGAGGCCAAGGCCTTCGGCGTACGTGGCGGCATGCCGGGGCGGCGGGCGCGGGAACTGTGCCCCGGTCTGATTTTCGTGGGCGGTCATTTCAAGGACTACCAGCGGCTCGGCGACGCGGCCATCAAAGTGCTTGGCGATTTCACGCCGGTGGTCGAGCGGATTTCCATCGACGAGGCCTTCGCAGACGTCACCGGCTGCACCCGTCTGTTCGGCCCGCCGGCCGAGATTGCCACAACCATCCGCCGCCGCGTGCGCGCCGAACTCGGCCTGCCGATCTCGGTTGGCGTGGCGCGCACCAAGCATCTGGCCAAGATCGCCTCGCAAGTGGCCAAGCCCGACGGGCTGGTGGTGGTCGATCCGCGCCACGAGCTCGAGTTCCTGCACGATCTGCCGGTTGAGCTGATGTGGGGCGTCGGTCCGGTCACTAGGGAGCGGCTGGCCGGCATCGGCGTCAACACCATCGGCGAGCTGGCGAAGACCAACGGTGGGTCGCTGGAGCGCCTGCTCGGCCCGGCGGCGGGCGCAAAGCTCAACGCGCTGGCCTGGAACCGCGATCCGCGCAAGCTCGAGACGCAGCGCCGGGCGCGATCGGCCGGCGCGCAGTCGGCGCTCGGCAGGAGACCGGCCGAGGAGGAAGTCTTCGTGCCGACCCTGCTGCATCTGGCCGACAGGGTCGCCACCAGGCTGCGGGCGAAATCGCGGCCCGGCCGTACGGTGACGGTCCGTGTCCGCTTCGCCGACCTGCGCTCGGTGACGCGCTCGATCACGCTCGATCAGCCGATTTCGGCAACCGCGATGCTGGCCGAGGTCGCCGAGGCGCTGGTGCGCAAGGTGCTTGTCGATCATCCGCACGAAAAGACCATTTCGCTGCTGGCGATCGCCGTCTCGCATCTGGAAAAGCAACCGGGCCTACAGCTGGAACTGCCGCTCGGCCTCGATGACGATCGCCACCGCCCCGGCACAAGGAAGGGCGTGGCGCGCTGGACGGCCGACCGCGCCGTCGATAAGATCCGCGACCGCTTCGGCTGGGAGGCGGTCGGCTATGCCTCGGTCGCGCTCGGACTGTCGCGGTCGATTCCCGATGCCTTTCGCGAGCTGGCCGAAAAGGAGTTGTGAGCCGGTTTGGCCGGACCGATGCGATGCAGAAATTCCACTTCGCGCCCTCTTGAGCGTTCGCCATTGGCGCCGCGCAGGACCACTTGAGCGCAAGCGTCCCAGTCAGGCGAGGCGAATATTCGTCTCGAAGAGGGCTAGTCAAGCGAAGCCAGGGGCGACACGGCCGGTCCGTTCAAAGCCGTGCCGTCGATAGCAAAATGCGAGCCGTGGCAGGGGCAGTCCCAGCAGCGCTCGAGGGAATTCCAATGGACATGGCAGCCGATATGCGTGCATGCGGCCGAGCGCTTGTAGAGCGTGCCGTCGTCATCGCGAAACGCGGCGATTTTGGTGAGCCCTTCGCGGACGATGGCACCTTCTCCCGGTCGCAGCTTGTCGACGGAATCGATTTCGCCAGGCGCGATATACTCGGCAAAACTCTTGAGCGCTGTCGCATTCTCCGACAGATAATCGCCGATCGCGCCTGCCGTCTTGCGAGACGGCTCGTAAAGTTCGCGCCAGCGGCTTTCCCCCTTCAGAATCAGGTCGGAAATCAACAGGCCGGCGACGACGCCATGGGTAATGCCCTGGCCGGAATCCCCAGTCGCCACAAAGACGCGACGGTTGCCAGGATTGCGGCCGATGAACCCCGCATAATCGACGGTCTCCATCACCTGCCCGGACCACCGGTTGGTTTCCACGCCGACATCGGGCACCAGCCTTTTGGTCCAGGCCGCCAGGGCCGCGAAGCGATCACCGGCATCATCGGCCTGCCCTGTTTTGTGGTCTTCACCTCCAACGATCAGGAAGTCGGTCCGATCTTCGCCAGGCTGAAGCCGAACGTAGTGGTAAGGGTCTTCAGTATCCCAATACAGGGCATCCGGTATGGTATCGCGCGCGATCTCGAACGACATCGCGTAGGTCCGATACGGCGCTTGCTTGGTATGGAGGGCGACCCGATCGTTGATCGGCGAGTTGGTGGCGACAACGGCCGATTTGGCGGACACGGTAAAGCCTGAAACCGTGGTTGCGCGCACGCCGCGGTCAGTCTCCTCGACCTTTTCGACAACGGTATCGGCATAAAGCGCGCCGCCGCGCGAGCGGATGCCTACGGCCAGCCCGCGGAGATATTTGAGCGGGTGGAAGGTCGCCTGATTGGCGTATCGAAGGGCCTGCGCATCCGAAAAGCCTGCAAGCGGCACACCCCTGATCTTCTCGACGTCGACACCGATTTTCAGACCGGCGTCCAGCTGGCGCTTGATGTCGGATTGCTGCCTGCCGGAAGCCGGAAAGAGAAAGCCGTCGAGGCGTCGGAAATCGCACGCGATACTCTCGCTCTCCTGGATTGATTGGATACGGTCGATAGCGGCCGACTGGCTTTGGTAATACATCCGCGCCAGCTCCTCACCGCGCAATTTGGTCAGTTCCGAAAAGTAGTCGTCGCAAACGGATGACAGGTGCGCGGTAGTGCGAGCCGTCATGCCGCTTCCGATCCGGCCGCGATCGAGGACCGCCACCTTTTGCCCGGCGACGGCCAGTTCGTACGCGACCGACAGTCCGGCAATTCCAGACCCGACGACCACGACATCGACCTGTTCGCTCTGCCCGAGCGCGACCGCGTCGGGCGCTACTTCGGTCGCCGCCCAGAGGGATACAGTCCTTTCGTCGCTGACATTCATTGGCGGAACCTCCCATCCCCAACATTCGGGTAAACGGATGCGAGGAGTCAAAGTTCCTCACGCCTTTGAATGCCGACAAAGGCGGCCCTGGTCGTCAG
Organism: Mesorhizobium sp. M5C.F.Ca.IN.020.29.1.1; assembly: GCF_003997375.1. Taxonomy (NCBI): domain Bacteria; kingdom Pseudomonadati; phylum Pseudomonadota; class Alphaproteobacteria; order Hyphomicrobiales; family Phyllobacteriaceae; genus Mesorhizobium; species Mesorhizobium sp. M5C.F.Ca.IN.020.29.1.1. The sequence goes on from NZ_RZSW01000134.1 coordinate 4,828, forward strand.
ACCAAAAGCGTTGCGCTGCCCCAGGCGATCAGGGCGATGCCGGCTGCCCGGCCAACCCACTGGCCGGCAGGAAACAGCTTTTCAGCCAGCACCAGAATAGCGAGCCCGGCAACCCACACCAGATTCATGATGCCGCCCACGAACAACAACGCCATCAGCATCCAGCAGCATCCGACACAAAACGCCCCGTGCAACGCGCCCAAACGCAGCGCGCCAACTGCGTGGGGACGCCAATGTCGGGCAAGGAACGCGGTCGGTGCCCGGCAATGCGACAGGCAGGCGTTCTTGAGCGGCAAGAGCTGATACAGGCCCGCGGCGATCAGGACGATGCCGGAAAGCCAGCGACTCTGCGAACTCATCATCGTCGCGGAAACGAACGCCTCGCGTTCGAGCAGCCAATGCAACGCGGTGGCCACGACGGCAAACCCCAGCCAAACCAGGAGGTAGCCTGCCATAAATACGCCGGTGGGCGCGAGCTTGTCCTGGATCTGACCCTGTGCGAGCGCATGGCGATGCACGCGCGCATAGAGCAGAATAGTCGGCGCCGCACTCGGGGACATCATGGCAACCATCATGACCCACCACATGGCGATCATCAGTGCCCAGATCGCCGGCCCCCAGGCCCGCGGTTCGGCTGCCATCGTCATCGCGCTCATGTCCATGCCGGGCATATCCATCCCAGACATATCGGAGGTCAGGTCGGCAGTTTGCTGGTGGGGGAATAGCGCGAGCCTCGTCATCTCCCACGCATTCATGCCGAGCCCTGCACCCGCGACGATATAAAGCCAGGCCAGCAGGCACAGCGTTACCACGCCCGCAATCGTGATGACGCGGTCGCGTCTGAGCAGCCGTTCCAGCGGCGACCCGCCGTCCATGTGGCGCCTCAGGCCCGCACCACCCCGTGATTGTTGAGATGCAGCCGGGCGAACTGGCCGTAACTGTCCTTCATGTTCACCTGAACCGGCCCGCTGGTTGTGCTCGAAGCGCTGCCGATCTCCGCGACTGCATATTCGAAGCCGTTCGGCAGCACGATCTGAGCGCGCGAGTCCGCGCCCGTCACCTTGTTGCGGATCGGTTCGCCGACGGTTTCGATGTAGTCCTTGACGAAGATGCGGCCCCTGCGGCCGTCGATATCGAGGTCGAGATCGATCTTGGTGAAAACCGGCTCATTCATTTTTGTTACGGTTGAGGCGTAGACGGCGAACATCGTCGCGAACGGGTCGGTGTCCTGGCCGGTCATGATGCGCAGCAGCGCTTGACGCTGCCGGTCGGTTGCATTCTCGTCGACGAAGGCGATGGCTTCGCCATTGCCTTCGTGGATCGCGCCAGGCCATTTGAAGATCGCGGCGATCCGAAGGCCGTCGAGAGCGGTCTCGCCATGATGACCTTCGTCGATCTGGATGCCCGCCACCGCATGGCAATGGCCTTTGTCGGGCAGCGCATTGAATTGACAGTTGCAGCCATATTCGCAGGTACAATTGACGAGTTCGCGTCCCTTGATTTCCCAAGACGTCATGCTGTCCTCCCTGATATCGAAATATTAGACCATCAACATACACCTGCGCCGGCCGCACCGCCATCCTGTCGCGCCATGGAAGACGGCAGCCCATCCCGCCTTCTCGCTGAATAATTGGTGAACGTGCGCCTTGGAGATCGTGAGGCCGACATCGGAACGGCAGAAATGCGATCGGACCGGGCCTTTTCGACCGCACCCGCGAAGGTCCGAAAACGACCCCGAAAGCGGTCGTTTCCGATAGCAACCCGAGCAGCAAACGATTTTGGCAGGACTGGAAAAATCGGTCTCGAATGCTGCAATCATCATCATGTCCCGTCCAGGTTGTGGACACGTCCTTCTCAAAGGCGCACTCTTAGCGTGCGAAACGCGAGCTGGTGTTTCGTCCAATGCTTCACATGCTTGACTTGCGTCGGGTGATTGTCTGACCTGTCCCGGATACTTCCGGGTCGGCAGACTTCACATTGTGTCGCCTATCCGTGATCAGGCTACGGCCTAAGGCACGTTACAGCCCGTTCCGGATCAATTGGGAGGTAACAACATGCCTGATTTTCAGCGCAGAGAACTCCTTGTTCAAGGAAGCGCGGCTCTTGCCGCAATTGCTGCTCTCTATACCTCGCGTCGGGCTTACGCTTTTCCAACACGGCCGAGCGAGGAAGTTATTCCGTGGCTGGATCAGCCGACCGAAAATCCCGATCCGGTCGGTATCCAGAAGCAGCTTGTCTGGGAGGATTTGGATAGCTGGATAATTCCAAACGACAAGTTCTTCAGCATCTCGCATTTCAATCGACCAACGATCGACGAGAAGACATGGTCGATGGAGATCGGAGGCCTGGTGAAGAAGCCTTTAAAATTGACGCTCGCCGACATCAGGGCGCGACCGCGGCAAGAGGTCGTTTTCACAGTGGAATGCTCGGGCAACCACGGGTTTCCCTTTTTCACTGGCGGCATCGGCAATGCGCGCTGGGCTGGGACGCCGCTCGCCCCGATCCTCGAGGAGGCCGGCGTTCTGGAAAATGGCATCGAGGTTGTCTTTTTCGGCACTGACAAAGGCGAGGTCGCAATACGCGATATCAAGATGCAGCAGAACTTCGCTCGCAGCATGTCGCTCGCCGACGCGATGAACCGCGACAATCTGCTCTGCTATGAAATGAACGGAGCTGCCTTGCCGGCGCCCAATGGTTTTCCGCTGCGGCTGATTGCTCCGGGCTGGTACGGGATTGCCAACGTCAAGTGGCTGGAGCGCATCGAGGTTCGCGACACCCGCTTCATGAACCTTCTGATGGCCCGTGACTATGTCACCATCCGGGAGGAAGAGCACAACGGCGAGAGCGTGTGGACCGAGAACTCGGTTGGCCGAGCGCTGATAAAGTCCGCGCCTGCGAAGGTTACCCGGAAAGACTCGGACTACCGCGTGATTGGGGCAGCCTGGGGGGCGCCGATCGAGCGGGTCGAAGTGCAAATCGATCAAGGGCCTTGGGCACCAGCGACCATTGACCAGAGTGAGGAGGCCGAGCACGCCTGGAAGATCTGGTCCCTGGACTGGGCAAGTCCCGCTCCTGGAGAACACACGGTGACCTCGCGCGCGGTCAGCACCACGGGACAAGTTCAACCGGCAATGGACGATCCCTTGATTGCCAAGAAACACACATACTGGGAAAGCAATGGCCAGGTGACGCGCCGCGTGCGTGTCGACTAGAGCATTTTGCAGCCAAATGGGATCATTTGGCGTCGGCATAAACGCCGCAAAACATATAGTTAGAGCGAGTTACCGGTTCCAAGAGAACCGGAACCGCTCTAGACACGTTGCACCGGCACCGACTCCATATCGAGCGGACAGGTGTGGGTCGTAGATTCCTCACCCGTCCACGATGCTGATCTCCGCATCGACCAGGCACCAGGGTGCGTAGCGGAAATCGCGGATCTGGACGACCCGCTCGTCCTGCCATTCGACCAGCATGAAGCCGCTCACGGCGCCGTCCGGCTCCTGCGGGTTGCGGATCAGGATCGCCGGCCTTCCATCGACGAAGCCCAGCGACAGCGCCCAGTCGCTGATGCGGTCGTAATTGCCGAAATAGGTCGACACTTCGGCCTTGCCGCGCAGGCGGAGGCGGCTGACGAGTTCGAGCTGGATATCCTCGGCGATCAGCGCCCTGACAGCGTCGAAGTCGCGCGCGTTGAACAGATCGACATAGCGGCGCAGCCGCCGCTCGTCATCGGCGCCGAGCTTAGGCGCGGCGACGTGTTCGGGCTCGGCTGCCAGCAGGCGCAGCTGTGCCCGCCCGCGATGCAGCGCCGCCTTGGTGGCGGCGAGCGTGGCGCCGGTCACCTCGCAGGTCTCGTGCAGGGAAAGGCCGAGCACGTCGACCAGGATCACGGCGCTGCGCTGCGCCACCGAAAGCTGCATGAAGCTGCGCAAGCCGGTCGCCGCGGCGATCCTGCTGTCGGCGCTGCCGGAAGGATCCTCGATGGTGGTCATGTCGGTCTCGCTCATGCGCGACCTTTCCCGATGGCGCCGGCGCAGATGGTCTTGCGCGGCATTATGGGCGATGCGAAACAGCCATTGCTCGGGCCGCTCGACCGCCATGCTGCCGTCGACCGCCTGCAGCGCCTTCAGCAGCGTCTCCTGCACGATGTCCTCGCCGTCGATCACCGAGCCGGCCATTCGGGCGCAGTAGCGGTGCAGTTTGGGGTGTAGCTCGGCGAGCATCGCCTCCAGCGCCGGCCGATCGAATTTCCGTGAGATCATGGCGTTCTTTCGGCCCTGGCGCGGTCGCTCTATCCGGCTTTGCCGTCCTCAAGCACATGGTAGTTGCCGATGATTTTGGCAGGCGATCGCTTTACCGGGGTCGAACGTCGCTCCGCATGATTCTGCGTGAACGCCTCGAAGGCCGCAAGCCCGGTCAACGCGGATGGTTCATTTCCCTCGCCGACGACGTGGATGAACTCGCCGTCGTCCAGTTCGAGCACCAGATAGCGCACGCTCTGCGGCGCCGTCTCATCCAGCGCCTCGAACACCTTTGCAACCAGCGCGCGGTTCTCTTCCAGCCCGGTGTCTTTCACGCTGTAGCGAATGAGTTTGTAGGCCATGGTTCGTCTCCTGATTGGTTGGTCTCAGCAGAAGACGACCGGAGTTACCGAAAAGATTCTCGGCTCAGCATAATTCTTTTCGGCCGCCCGCGTCGTTCTTGCCTGTGGGCGGAATCAAGGCAGAAGAGAACCGATCAATGCTCGTACCAGTTGCCGTTATTCCACCAGGACCGCGCCAGGGCATCCTAGACCGGGCATTTCGCCTGCCAGGTCGCGGCCAACGAGAAGATGGGCGACGGCGGCTGGCGCTGGATCGAGCTGCTGCGATTTCGTCGAACACCCGGCCGGCGACCTACCGAATGCTTGCCAGGTTCGAGGGGCCGAGTGTGAGCGTCATAACCCCGTTCCGCCGCGGGTGCCGATCACGATGCGACGGTCGGGTTCCTGCAACTGTGACAGTGCGAGTCGGCCGGGGCCGGAAGTCCTCCTGCCATCACAAGGTTCGCATGAATGGTTAAGCGGCAACGCGCAGCTTCGTCACGATACGCTCGACCGCGGCTGTCAGCGATGTCGTGCCACGCCAACGTTCGGTTCCGGCCTGGCGCGTGAAGCGGCCGTTTGCAATGCCTTCGTACATGCCGAGCAGGGCGGCGGTAACCTCCGCGGAGAGCCCCGCCTCGGCCAGGACCGCTTCGCGCTGCTCCGGCGGCACGAGCACTGGCTCGACCGGACGGCCGAGAACCTTCGCAAAGGCAACCGCCACATCGCTGGCGCTCCAGTCTTCGGGCCCGGCCAGTTCCACGATGCGCGTTCCAGCCCAGTTCTGGGACATCAGCCGGGCGGCAGCGCGCCCGACATCGGTCGTGCTGACCATGGGAATTTTCCGGTCCGGTTCCAGAAACGACGGGAGCACGCCTTCCGAAACGCAAGCCTCAGCGACTTCCGACCAAGTTTCGACAAAATAGCCCGAGCGCAGAAAGGCCGTGGCGGGCGCGGTGCCGGCTAGCATCGCCTCGACCTGATGCAAGGTGGCAATGACCCCGGTGCCCGTCTCATGCTGCGCGCCAATCGACGATAGGATAACGCTCCTGGACAGATCGGCGCGGCGGACCGCCTGGGCAAGTGCTGCGCCGATCTCCGCTGTCTGTCCAAACGGATCGCCGGCGACGGGCGGGGGGTTGAGGAGAAACGCCGCCGTGGCGCCCTTCAAAGCGGCGGAAACCTGCTCTGCGTTATCAAGGCTGGCGAGGGCGACTTCGGCACCGAGCGCCGCCCACGCTTTGCCCTGTTCCCGACGGCGCACGACCACGCGCACGGGCTCACCGTTCGCCATCAGCGCACGCGCCGTTTCCCCGCCGGCCCGCCCATTTGCTCCAAAAACCACATGCATGATCTGTTCTCCTCGGGTGTTCGCGATTGATGAGAACCTCAGATTACGGAATGGCTATGCATGCGACAAATGCATGTATTATATAGCCGGCATGCACGAAGTGAATTTGCGTCGCGTCGACCTGAACCTGCTGGTGGTGCTCGAGGCGCTGCTTGACGAAAGAAGCGTCACGCGGGCCGCCGTCCGTCTCAGTATGAGCCAGCCGGCGGTGAGCCGTGCGCTGTCGCGGCTAAGAAAGCTGTTCGCGGATGCCCTTCTGGTGGAAGGGCGGACAGGTTACGTGCTCACTGCCCGCGCCGACGAGATTCGGCCGGCGCTGCGCAGCACCCTGGCGGACATCGCTACGATGCTGGGGGCGAATCCGTTCGACCCGGCAACGGCAACCGGTCATGTGCGGCTGCTGATGATGGATCTTGAGACTACCGCGTTGGCGCCTCATCTGCTTGCTCGTCTCACCGTCGAGGCGCCGGCGCTCGACCTGGACATTCTGCCGCCCAGCGCAACGGCGATCGAAGCACTGGAGGAGGACGCCGTGGACGCACTCGTCGGCGTGATCGACGATGCGCCCGCGGGCATCCGCCGGCGCGGCCTCTATCAAGACCGCTTTGTCACCCTGATGCGCGCCGGGCATCCCTCAGCGAACCATGAGCTTACGCTCGACCGATTTGTTGAATTGGGTCATATCGTGGTGAGCGTCACCGGCGTTGGACCAGCGTTCGTCGACGTGGCGCTCGCTGGTGTGGGCCGCCGACGACGGGTGAGCGTGCGCGTACCGAGCTTCCTTGCAGCAGTGGAAATCGCTGCCCAGTCCGACCTGATCATGACGCTGCCGTCGAGCCTGGCGCAGATGGTGGGCGGACGTTTTGTCTCGCTGCCCCCGCCGCTTGATCTCGGCAGCTTCACCATGAGCCTTCTCTGGCACGCGCGCCACCAGGACGAACCTCGGCACGTCTGGTTGCGGCATAGCATCGCCGCCGCTGCAACAGCGCTGAGCGCGCCCGGCGCATCCATCGCCGAAGGCAGCGTTCGTCCGCAGCCTGCGGGCAGTGCTCCTTGAGGAAGTGGATGATGCTGAGGCCAACGGAAACGAGCCAGTCGATGTGATCGTTGGTGCCTGTCATGTTCGCCGTGAGCATGATCGGCATCCGCACTCGCCAATCCGATATTGGCAGCCGCAGCCGCCGGCATGGGCTCGAACAGCTCGTCTTCCAGAGCTGCCGTGAGCTTTTTCGCTTCGCAGACCGGCAGGTTTTCTTCGACGGCGACGGCAATGTTCGGCGTGCAGCTTGTGACCGATCCACCGCGCCTGCCACCCTCCTGCGGTTAGCCTGCCGGATCGGCCGGCTGGCCCGTATTATTTCGTGACCGTGTTGCGCTGGAACCTTCCCTCGCACCACGCGTTCGGGGCGCTGTATTCGCGATGCCTTATATTTAGGCAAGGCGACGGCGAATACCGGCGGGGAGGCAAAAAGCATGGGTTGGGGAGGAGCATATTGTCATGTCGAACCGTGAAATTGGAACGTCGCACACATTGGGGCTGCGTGTCGCTGACCTCAAAGCCAGGATGCAAAGCGCCCGAATTACCGGGCACGAGATGAAAACCTTTCAGAAGGTCGCCGCCGTCATGGGAGGAGGTGAAGGCTCCCTGCGGCTCGATGCCGACGACCTGATTGCCGCGTCTTTCGTCGTCGAGACGCTGGACGACCCCAGGCCGAATTGACG
>NZ_RZSW01000135.1:0-12476 GCF_003997375.1 Mesorhizobium sp. M5C.F.Ca.IN.020.29.1.1
ATGCGATCCACCATGCTCGACGGAAACGCCACCTCGTCGGCGATATGGCGGGCGAGATCGGTGCCGCGCAACGCGGCGAATTCGACCAGCAGCCGGTGCAGCGTGGCGCCATTGGCCGGGAGGTTGTCGCAGCACAGCACGGTGAATGGCTGGATACCGGCGGCGCGGCGGCGCGCAAGCGATTCGACGAGAAAACCATGCGCCGTTCGCGGCGTGCGCGAGTTGGCCAGATCGTGGACAATGTCGGGATGGGCTGTGTCCAGTCCGCCACCCGCCGCCCTGAGATAGGCCTTTTCGGTGATCGTCAGCGTGACGATGCAGGTGCGCGGGTCAGTCAGCGCGGCCAGCACCGCACCCGGACTTTCCGGGGCCACCAGCATCGACACGATCGAGCCTACGACGCGCAGGCTTTCGCTGTCGCTGCTCCTGACCGCCAGCGTGTAGAGCCCGTCCTGCGGCGCCAGCGCGTCGCGTGTGTCGGTGCTGCGCAGCGAGACGCCGACAATGCCCCAATCCATCTCTCCCGCCGCCAGGCAATCGTCGACATAGGCTGCCTGATGGGCGCGGTGGAATGCGCCGACGCCGAGATGGACGATGCCGGGTAGGACACGGTTGCGGTCGTATCCTGGGACCGCGACCCAGGCCGGCAATGCCTGCCGCGTAGTGTTGGAAAGGCGTCTGTCTGTCATCGTGCGATGGGTCTGATCGAGCTGGTGCCGGAGTTGGCCGGCATGCGGCGTAACATCCGTTTCCTTCCCGCACAATGGGCTGACGTTGCGTAAAAGTCATCATACAACAATCTATTTTTTGTATGTTGACATAATTTCTTTCCGATCCTACCGATGGCCGGGTTGGGAGGAACGACGTGGCCGCATTGACCGATCCGGATTTGCTGTTTCCCGCGGAGGCGCGTCCGCGTTCGGTTGCCCGCGAGCTTTATGCCGGGGTGAAGGACCTGCCGATCGTCAGCCCGCATGGTCACACCGATCCGCGCTGGTATGCGCTCAACGCGGCGTTTCCCGATCCGGCGCAATTGTTGATCGTGCCGGACCATTATATCTTCCGCATGCTGTTCAGCCAGGGCGTCCGGCTCGAGGACCTTGGTGTGGCGACGCTCGACGGCTCACCGGTGGAGACCGACGGCAGGACGATCTGGCGGCGCTTCGCCGAGCACTATTATCTGTTCCGCGGTACGCCGACGCGCCTGTGGTTCGACCATGTGCTCGCCCATCTGTTCGGCATTGAAGAGCCGCTGAACGCGGCGACGGCCGACCGCCACTACGATATAATTGCGACGCTGCTGCAGTGGGAGAATTTTCGCCCGCGAGCACTGTTCGAGCGCTTCAACATCGAGGTCATCGCGACGACCGAAGGCGCGCTCGACGATCTCAGATGGCACCAGATGATCCGCGACAGCGGCTGGGAGGGCCGCGTCGTCACCGCCTACCGGCCGGATGCAGTCGTCGATCCCGACTTCGAAGGCTTTTCGGCCAATCTCGATCGGCTCGGCGACATCACCGGCTGCGACACCGGCACCTGGGCCGGCTATCTCGATGCGCATCGGCAGAGAAGGGCCTTCTTCAAAAGTTTTGGCGCGACCGCGTCGGATCACGGCCATCCGACAGCGGAGACCGCCAATCTGTCGGATGCCGCCGCACAGGAGCTGTTCAACCGCATTCGCCGGGGCTCGGACGACGAGCGCGAGCGAAAGCTGTTTCGTGCCCAGATGCTGACCGAAATGGCCAAGATGAGCCGCGACGATGGGTTGGTCCTGCAGATCCATCCCGGCTCCTGGCGCAATCATTCGCCTGCCGTCTTCCAGAGGTTCGGCAGGGACAAGGGGTTCGATATCCCGATCCGAACCGACTATGTGACGGCGCTGAGGCCGCTGCTCGACTGCGTCGGGCTGGAGCGCGACCTCACCATCATCCTCTTCACGCTCGACGAGACCAGCTATGCGCGCGAACTGGCGCCGCTCGCCGGCGTCTACCCGGCGCTGAAGCTCGGGCCGGCCTGGTGGTTCCACGACAGCCCTGAGGGCATGCGCCGGTTTCGCGAGATGACCACCGAGACGGCCGGCTTCTACAACACCGTCGGCTTCAACGACGACACCCGCGCCTTTCCATCCATCCCGGCTCGTCACGAGGTGGCGCGTCGGGTCGATTGCGCCTTTCTTGCGCGTCTCGTCGCCGAGCATCGGCTCCGCGAAGACGAGGCGCACGAGCTGGCGCAGGAACTTGCCTATACGCTCGCAAAAAAGGCGTACCGGCTCTAACGGCGCTTGCCGCCATCGTTCAACGGGAGGAAACCAATGCTGCATCTTTCTAGACTGGCGGGAGCTACGCTAATGGCCGCCGCACTGATGGCCGGAACGGCAAGCGCCCAGACGGTTCTGCGCTCGTCCGACACGCACCCGGACGGCTATCCGACGGTCGAGGCGGTCAAATATTTTGGCGAGCTTGTCAAAGAGCGCACGGCCGGCCGCTATTCGGTCGATGTCTATCATTCCGCGCAGCTCGGCGAGGAAAAGGACACGATCGAGCAGGTGCGCTCCGGCGTGATCGACCTCAACCGCGTCTCGATGGCGCCGTTCAACGGACTTATCCCGGAAACCACCGTGCCCTCGCTGCCCTACATCTTCCGCTCGGAAGACCATATGCACAAGGTCATGGACGGGCCGGTCGGCGACCAGATTGCGGCGGCGTTCGAACAGGTCGGGCTGGTGCTGCTCGCTTTTTATGACGGCGGCGCGCGCTCCTTCTACAATTCGAAGAAGCCGATCAACACTGTAGCCGATCTGGCCGGCATGAAGTTCCGCGTCATCCAGTCCGACATCTTCGTCGACATGGTGGCTGCACTCGGCGCCAACGCGACGCCGATGCCGTATGGCGAAGTGTATTCGGCGATCGAGACCGGGGTCATCGACGGCGCGGAGAACAATTTTCCGAGCTACGACACCGCCAAGCATGCGGAAGTCGCCAAGTTCTATTCGCTCGACGAGCACACGATGGTGCCGGAAGCCTTCGTCATGGCGAAGTCGAGCTGGGACAAGCTGACGCCGGAAGACCAGGCGATCTTCAAGGCGGCCGCCAAGGAAAGCGTCGCCAAGCAGCGTGAGCTGTGGGCCGCCAAGGTCAAGGAATCGCGTGCCAAGGTCGAGGCGGCCGGTTCGCAGATCACGACACCGGACAAGCAGCCCTTCATCGACGCGATGGGCCCGGTCTACGAAAAGCACGTCAAGGACGACAAGCTGAAGGCGATGGTCGAGGCCATCAAGGCCGTGCAGTGATCAAGCGGCGGCGCGGGCATTCCGCGCCGCCATCCTCTTGCGGAGAGAACCGGTGACCTCCAGCTCAGAACAGAGACTGCCCCTGCCCGGCATCGCGCGGGTGATGTCGCGCGTCAGCACGGCGGCGCTGTGGATCGCCGGCGTCGGGCTGGTGCTGATGACCGCCTTCGTCGCCTGGCAGGTGTTCGGCCGCTATGTTCTGAACCGGTCGCCGAGCTGGACCGAGCAGGGCTCGGTGATGCTGATGAGCTGGTTCATTTTCCTCGGCGCTGCCGTCGGGGTGCGCGAGAACTATCACCTCGGCTTCGACGTCCTGCTCTACGTCCTGCCGAAAGGCGGCAAGCGTTGGCTGAGGATGATCTCGGACCTCGTCGCGCTCGCCTTCGGCATCGGCATGATCTGGTATGGCAGCCAGCTGGTTGCATTGACCTGGGGTGCCACCTTGCCGTCGCTCGGCATATCAGGAGGCTGGGACTACGTCCCGCTTGTCGCGGGAGGCGCGCTCATCGTGCTCTTCACGCTGGAGCGCATCGTGCTTCGCCTTTCCGGTGCGCCGATCGACGATGCGCTCGATGAACTGCCGCCGGCGGAAGTCGCAGCCGAACTCGACACAGCGAACGTGAAGGTCTGACGCCATGGAACTCTGGATACTCTTCGGCGTCTTCACCGTTCTGATGCTTATCGGCACGCCGATCGCTTTCTGCCTCGGCGTCGCAAGCTTTGCCACCGTCCTCTACATGGGCCTGCCGCCGCTCATCGTGTTCCAGCGCCTGAATTCCGGCATGAGCGTCTTTTCGCTGCTGGCGATTCCGTTTTTCATCTACGCCGGCGACTTGATGGTGCGCGGCGGCATCGCCAGCAAGATCGTTGCCTTCGCCGGCTCGCTCGTCGGCCACATGCGCGGCGGCCTCGGGCAGGTCAACATCGCGACCGCTACACTGTTCGGCGGCATTTCGGGCTCCGCGGTGGCGGAGGCAGCGGCGGTAGGCGGCTTGATGATCCCGCAGATGAAGGCGCGTGGATATGGAGCGGATTACGCCGTCAACGTCACCTCGATGGCGGCGCTGATCGCGCTGCTCCTGCCGCCGTCGCACAACATGATCATCTACTCGATTTCGGCAGGCGGAAAGATTTCGATTGCCGACCTGTTCACCGCCGGCATTATCCCGGGGCTGCTATTGGCACTCGCACTGATGATCACCGCCTATTTCGTGGCGCGCTCCCGCGGTTATCCGACCGAGCCGTTTCCAGGCTTCGCCGCCGTCGCGCATCTCCTCGCTATCGCGGTGCCCGGCCTGCTGCTGATCGCGATCATCTTCGGCGGCGTGCGATCGGGCGTTTTCACGGCCACCGAGAGTTCCTGCATCGCCGTCATCTATGCGTTGCTCGTGACGGTCCTGGTTTACCGGCAGATGACCTGGGAAGGTTTCGTTCATGCCACCCATGGCGCGGTGCGCACCACGGCCATGGTGCTGCTCATCATCGGCATGGCGGCGGCGTTCTCGTGGTTGATGGCGTTCCTGAAAGTGCCGGCAGCGCTGATCGCCTCGATGAACGCGATCTCAGAGGATCCGCTGGTCGTGCTTCTCCTGCTCAATCTCTTGATGCTGTTCCTCGGCACGTTCATGGACATGGGGCCGACGATCATCATCTGCACGCCGATCTTCCTGCCCGTGGCGCAGGCCTACGGCGTCGATCCGGTGCATTTCGGCGTCATCATGATCCTCAACTTCGGCATCGGGCTGAACACGCCGCCGGTGGGCGCGGTGCAGTTCGTGGCGTGCGCAGTGGGCAAGATATCCGTCTGGGAAGCGATGCGCTCGATCTGGCCATTCTATGGCGCAGGCCTCGTGGTGCTGGGGCTCGTCACTTACATTCCGGCCATCTCGCTATGGCTGCCGAGCGTCTTCAAATAGGGGTTGGCAATGGCATCGGATACGGCGATCAGCCTGAAGGTCGAACGCAAGCCCAAGCTGTCGGAGACCGTGGTCGCGTCGATCCGCAAGCAGTTGCAGGCGGGCGAGATCCAGCCGGGCCAAAAGCTGCCGACCGAGGGCCAGCTGACCGAAACTTTCGGGGTCAGCCGCACCGTCATCCGCGAAGCGCTGGCCAAGCTTGCCGCCGACGGTCTGGTCGAGCCGCGGCAAGGCGCCGGGGTCTTCGTCACCGAGCATATCTCGACGATGTTCGGCACGCTGGCCGCGGATATGGGCAGCAAGGATTCGATCGCCCTCAACGTGCTCGAGGTGCGCCTGGCGATCGAGATCGAGTCCGCCGGGCTCGCCGCTATCCGTCGCAATGCCGCGCAGGAAGCAGCGATCCAGGAGGCGTTCTTCGAGTTCGAGCGGCTGCTCTTGAACAGCGAGCCGACAGGTCCGGCCGACCTTGCCTTCCACCGCGCGATCGCCAGTGCCACCAACAATCCGTTCTATGTCGAGATGCTCGACGTGCTCGGACGGCGCGCCATTCCTTGCGACGTGACGTCGCCGTGGTCCACCGAGCTCGCCCAGTCGGACGCCTATCAGCGCGGACTGCAAGGCGAGCATCTGGTGATCCTGAACGCCATTATGACAGGCGATGCCGAGTCCGCTCGCGAAGCCATGCGCGCCCATCTCACCGCGAGCCAGCAGCGCTATCGCGAGCGCCTGCACGCACGTCAGAATTTTTATGCCGACTCGGTCAAGGCCGCGGCAACCGAATGACCAATGAGGCAGCCCAATGGGACAGCAATGAATCACACTGACAATCACACCGACTTCACTTCGCGTTTCGCCATCGACCCTGTTACTGCCGCGGCGATGGGGACGGACGAGCTTCGTCATAATTTCCTGATCGAAGGCCTGTTTCAGCTCGGCCGCATCGGCCTGACCTACACTCATTACGACCGCATGATCGTCGGCGGAGCCATGCCCGCGGGCATCCCGCTGCTGCTGGAAGCGATCAAGCCGACCGGGACAAAGAATTTTCTCGATCGCCGCGAACTGATCGCCGTCAACATCGGCGGCGCCGGCATCGTGAAAGCTGGCGGCCGATCCTACGAGCTGCAGCCGCGCGACATGCTGTATCTCGGCATGGGCGCCAATGAGGTGTCGTTCGCTTCAGTCAACCCAGCCGAGCCGGCTAAATTCTATCTGCTCAGCGCGCCGGCGCATCAGAGCCATCCCAGCCAGCTGATCCGCATCGGCGATGCCAAGCGGCTCGATCTTGGCAGCCAGGCGACCTGCAACGAGCGCTCGATCTTCCAGTTCATCCATGCCGAAAGCGTCAAAACCTGCCAACTCGTCGTCGGCATGACCCAGCTTGCGTCAGGCTCGGTCTGGAACACCATGCCGTGCCATGTGCATGACCGGCGCATGGAGGCTTATCTCTACTTCGATCTGCCGGAAGCGGCGCGCGTGTTCCATTTCATGGGCGAACCGGATGAGACACGCCATCTCGTCATGCGCAACGAAGAAGCCGTGCTGTCGCCGGGATGGTCGATCCATTCGGGCGCCGGCACGTCCAACTATGCCTTCATCTGGGCGATGGCCGGCGACAATGTCGACTATACCGACGTCGATCCAGTCGCGATGGAAGAGCTGCGGTGAGCGACCTTTCCACTTTTAGCCTAGCCGGCAAGCGCATCCTCGTCACCGGCGCCAACACCGGCATAGGCCAAGGTATCGCCCTGTCGATCGCCCGCGCCGGTGGTGCGGTGGTCGGCGTCGGCCGTTCGGCGATGGACGAGACGGCGGAAAAGGTCGCTGCGTCGGGCGGACGCTTCGAGGCGGTGCGCTGCGATCTTGCCGACCATGCCGCTGCCCAGGCGATGCTCGATCGCATCTGGGACGAAACCGGACCGCTCGACGGACTGGTCAACAATGCCGGCATCATCCGGCGCGCCGACGCCGTCGATCTGACGCAAGCCGATTGGGACGACGTCATGGACGTCAATCTGAAGACAGTCTTTTTTCTCAGCCAGAGCTTCGCCACGCGTGTGCTTGCCGATCCGGAACGGCGCGGCAAGATCGTCAACATCGCGTCGGTGCTGAGCTTCCAGGGCGGCATCCGCGTCGCCTCCTATACGGCGTCGAAGCATGGCGTGCTCGGCATCACCCGGTTGCTCGCCTGCGAATGGGCGTCGAAAGGCATCAACGTCAACAGCATTGCGCCCGGCTACATCGAAACCAACAATACCGAGGCGCTGCGTGCCGATCCAGACCGCAGCGCCGCCATTCTGGCGCGCATTCCAGCCGGGCGTTGGGGCGGGCCGGAAGATATCGGCGACGCGGCCGTCTTCCTGCTGGCGCCAGCGTCAAACTACATGCATGGCGCAGTGGTGCCCGTGGACGGCGGCTGGTTGGCGCGATGAGGCCAGATGAGGATTTGGCGATGACTGGATCCAAGATATTTTCGCACGCCGGCGAGGGCGCATGGACGCCGACCCCGGATGGCAATCGCAGGCGCGTGCTGCTGCACACGGACGAGTTGATGATGGTCGAGTTCGGTTTCGACAAGGGCGGTGTCGGTGCGCTGCATTCGCACCCGCATGTCCAGGCGAGCTACGTCGCCGAAGGTCGCTTCGAGGTCACCATCGACGGCAGGACCGAGATCCTGGAAACGGGGAGCAGCTTCATTGTCCCATCCAACTTGGTCCATGGCGTCAAGGCGCTCGAGGCCGGGCGCCTGGTCGACAGCTTTACGCCGCACCGCGCTGATTTTATCGACTGAAGGGCGCGCGAATGCAGATCATTGCGCCGCGGCGTGTGTCCGGCCCAATGAGCAGAACCGCGTGTTTGCCCCGCTTCCTTCCGGCATGTCCCGCAAACGAAAAGCCCGCGCCTCCGGAGAGACGCGGGCGTGTTGCCTGGGCGCTTGTGGCGCCGCGGTACTCAAAACATCACCGCAGAACCTGAACCTGCCGAATTATGATGAAGATAGGATTAACCGGCCCGAGCCGACGCGATATTCACAGGCAAAGCGAATAGGGCTGGAATCACGGTCCCATATCCGCCAATGAGGGGATACTCTTTCAGACGGCGCCGACGGAGACAGGACTTGAGGGGTGATCAAGTATTCGAATCCGCGGTCAAAGCCAGTCACCTGGAGATTGTCCAGAGAGCTTTGGCAAGTCATGTCGCCGCAGCTCCTGGCCGTCTCCACACTGCCTTTTCAGGCGGCGCCATCGTAGAAATTCCCTGATGCAGGTATCGAAGGCGAGCGTCCGGGCGGAGGATTCCAAGCGGCGTGTCCTGAAGGATGTGTTCGGCTTCGATAATTTTCGTCCCGGCCAGGATGCTGTGACGGAGGCACTGCTGGCTGGGCGTCATGTGCTGGCTGTGATGCCGACCGGCGCCGGCAAATCGCTCTGCTACCAGGTCCCGGCGCTGGTCCTTGGCGGGCTCACCATTGTCGTTTCGCCGCTGGTGGCGCTGATGCAGGACCAGGTCGCCGCATTGCGCCTTGCCGGCGTGGCGGCCGATACGATCAATTCCTCGCTCGATCGGGATGCCAATGTCGCCGCATGGCGCCGTGTTGCGGCGGGCCAAACGCGCCTGCTCTATCTTGCGCCGGAGCGGCTCATGACCACACGGATGCTCGAGGCGCTGGCAAGGCTCGACATCCGGCTGATCGCTGTCGACGAGGCGCATTGCATCTCCCAATGGGGTCCGGCGTTCCGGCGCGAATATGAAGAGTTGTCGCGGCTGCGCGGCATCTTTCCTGATGTGCCGATCATTGCGCTGACGGCGACAGCGGACGAGACGACGCGCA
The DNA here is from genome assembly GCF_003997375.1 of Mesorhizobium sp. M5C.F.Ca.IN.020.29.1.1. Lineage (NCBI taxonomy): Bacteria > Pseudomonadati > Pseudomonadota > Alphaproteobacteria > Hyphomicrobiales > Phyllobacteriaceae > Mesorhizobium > Mesorhizobium sp. M5C.F.Ca.IN.020.29.1.1. Next base: position 9,041 of record NZ_RZSW01000135.1, read on the forward strand.
CCGACATCGCCGCACAGCTGTTCGCTGGCTGCGTCGAAACCCTGGTGCTGGGCTTCGACCGGCCGAACATCAAGCTTGGCATCGAGGCCAAGCAGGACGGCAAGCGCCAATTGCTGAGCTTCGTGCAGCGTCATGCCGGCCGCAGCGGCATCGTCTATTGCCTGTCGCGCAAGAAGACCGAGGAGATGGCGGCGTTCCTCGAGAAGAACGGCGTGCGCGCGCTCGCCTATCATGCCGGCATGAGCAAGCACGCGCGTGAAGCGAATCAAAACGCATTCATGACCTTGTCCGGCGTCGTGATGGTGGCGACCATCGCCTTCGGCATGGGGATCGACAAGCCTGACGTCGCCTATGTCTTCCATACCGATCTGCCGGGCAGCCTCGAAGCCTATTATCAGGAAATCGGCCGTGCTGGCCGCGACGGGCGGGCTGCCGAGGCACATATGCTCTTCGGTCTCGGCGATATCCGCATGCGGCGGCTTTTCATCGACGACGAGGACGCACCGGCGGAGCATAAAAGACGCGCGCATGGCCGGCTCGACACGCTGATCGGTTATTGCGAAACGGCCCAGTGCCGTCGCCAGATCCTGCTTGGCTACTTCGGCGAAACAGCAATGCCTTGCGGCAATTGCGACAACTGCCTTGACCAGACGCCGCAAGCGGATGGCGAGGCAGAGGCGCGGATCGTCTTCGCGGCCATCGCGCAGACCGGCGAGCGCTTTGGCGCTGCCCATATCGTCGACGTTCTGCTCGGCCATGAAACCGAGAAGGTCCTGGCCAGGAACCACCACAGGCTTGCCAGCTTCGGGACCGGTGTGGCGCACAAGAAGGATGTCTGGCTGTCCTTGGTCCGCCAACTCGTCGCGGGAGGATTTCTGACACTGTACTCAGGCGGCCATGGCGGCCTCGCCATCGCCGAAAAAGGTCGTGAGCTGGCTCGTGGTGACGTCTCTTTCCGCTATCGCGTCGAGGTGCGGAGCCGCGCGTCGCGTGGTAAGACGCGTCCCGCTGCTGCGGGTACGGAAGACCTGGATACCGCCCTCTTGGCCACGCTCAAGGCGGTACGGCTGCGTCTTGCCCGGGAGCGCCAGGTGCCGGCGTTCGTGATCTTCTCCGATCGTACACTGATCGATATGGCCGAACGCTGCCCGCGCGACCTCGACGCCTTCGCCGCAGTCAATGGCGTCGGCGCCGCGAAGCTCAGGGAATTCGGCCAGATATTCCTTGGCGCAATCGCCGCGCACCAGTCCGGGGTGTCGGTCTGAAGATTGCATCAAGGCGATCGCGCCGACGGGTAGCCACTTAGACCACTGCGGCGGCGCAATCAGCACTTGCTTCGTCTCACCGCCGCGATCGCAGTTTCCTGCTGCCGCAGCTGCTCGATTTTTGCGCTCTGGCGGGCAGTGACGGCAGAGGCGACACGCCGGGCGCCCCATAGCCAGTCCGGAATATTGCTTTTCGCGACTTTGCCCCGAGTGATCGCTGTCGCCGACATCTCCTTGGCGACTTCGCCCATGGCCACGTTGAGTTCGACGCAGCTCATCTTGTCGTATTTCGCGGCATCAAAGGATGCGTGGAAGGGCGATGCGCAACCTCCGATAAATACGAGGCTGCAAATCAGGGGCGTGGCTGCAGTGATCGCCTTCATTTTTTATCAAGCAGGTTCGACGCCGAACGGGCGAGTATCAGAGGGTTCTCGATCTCGGGCCGCGGAGCGTTCCCGGGTTTTGCGTAACGGAAGCATGTGACCTCTACAATACTCTGTTCGACGCGTCATTCCCCCTTATTATCGTCAAGAACTTCGAGAGAGCCGCTCCGGTCTGGTGAGGGTGCTCTTCGGGAAAGAAGTGCCCGCCCGGAACAGGGCGTCCTTCAACCCTGTCGGCCCATTCTCTCCAAATAGCCAGCGGTCCGCCTTCCCTTGCATACCAGGTCTCAAGGCCGCCTTCGCTACTCCACAGTGCCAGTAGCGGGCACTCAATGCGACGACCATTTGCCTGGTCCGCCGCGTCATGCTCACGATCGATCGTGGCAGCGGCCCGATACTCTTCGCAAATCGCATGAATATGAACGGGATCGCGAAGCGCCTCGACATAGGCGTCCCTGACCTCCGTAGAGAACATTTCTGCCGGCGACCCCCACTGCACAATCGCATTGTCGACGATGGCATCCGGCGCGGCGCCTATCAGTCGCTCCGGCAGAGGCTCCGGTTGCGCAAGAAGGCTCCAGGGCCAGAAGCCGAGAGCCAGTCTGGCGTCCGCCCTATCCCAAGCGGCGGCGGTGGGGATGACGTCGAGGACCGCGATCTTGGAGATTTCATCGGGGTGATCGAGCGCCAGGCGATAGGCGACCCGCCCGCCACGATCATGTCCAGCAACCATGAACTGCTTAAATCCCAGCTGTTTCATGACCTGAACCATGTCGCCGGCCATGGCGCGCTTGGCGTATGAGCTATGATCGGCAGAGGAGACCGGGCACCCGCTTTGCCCATAGCCTCGAAGATCGGCGGCGATCACCGTAAAATCGCGCGCCAAGGCCACGGCGATATCCCTCCACATCAGATGCGTTTCGGGAAAACCATGAAGCAGCAGCAGCGGCGGACCGGTTCCGCCGACCCTTGCGAAAATGGTCGTGTCGTCCAGTTGCAAGCTGGTGGCTCTGAAACCTGCAAACACCGTTCGTCTCCTCGGTGTGCCTCAGGCGACAACGCACAAGGTGGCAGAAGGATCACGGTCGGCTGCCGTGGCTGGAGTCGATGCGGCCCCGGAATTCTCCTCAATGGCTGAATATGGAGGGTGGGCCCACTGATATTTCGATCGGCGCACCCCATATGAGCGCGAAGAGTATCGCCTAGGGATTTGCCATGATGATTTCGCGTTCGAGCCGGTTTGCAGTTTTGTTTGCAGGACTGTTCCTGGCATTGTCCATGGTCACGGCCGATTACGCCGAGGCGCGGCGTGGCGGCAGCTTCGGCAGCCGCGGCACGCGCACTTTCCAGTCGGTCCCGCCGACCAGGACGGCGCCACAGCCGGCCGCGCCGGTCGAGCGCTCGATGACGCCCAATACCGCAACGAACAATGCGGCCCGCCAGACGCAGGCACCCCAACGACCAGGGATCTTCAGCGGCCTCGGCGGTTCGATGATGCGTGGCCTGCTGCTCGGCGGTCTGATCGGCCTTCTTTTGGGCCAAGGGTTCGGCGGCTTGGCCGGCATGTTGGGCCTGCTGCTTCAAGGGCTGCTGATCGGCGGCGCGATCATGCTGATCATCCGCTTTTTTCGGTCGCAATCGGCACGCAACCAAGCGCCCGCCATGGCCGGCGTTCCGCGGAGCATGGGGAACTTTGGGCGAAACGCGGCAGCCCAGCCCGAGGCGGACAACGTCTCATCTTTCCCCATTCCAGGCATCGGGTCAGGATTTGGCCGGACGGCTCAAGCC